>JAAEQP010001725.1 GCA_024231375.1 bacterium
CCCGTGTTTGTGGACGTGGACCCCGACACCTACAACATCGACCCGGACCGCATGGAAGAGGCCATCACCGACCGCACCCGCGCCGTGGTGGTGGTGCATTTTGGCGGGCAACCCGCCGACATGGACCGTATCCTGGCCGTTGCCGAGAAGCGTGGCATCCGCGTCATTGAAGACGCCGCCCACGCCCACGGGTGCGAATGGAAGGGCACGAAGGCAGGCTCTTTCGGTGCCTTTGGATCCTTCAGCTTCCAGGCGAGCAAGAACATGACCGCCGGGGAAGGCGGCATTGTATGCACCAACGACGCAGCCCTCGCCGCCGAATGCGAAGCCTTGGCATGGGCCGGACGCAAAACCGGACGTCCCTGGTACGAGTTTCACCGGCTGGGGTGGAATTCGCGACTCACCGAATTCCAGGCCGCCCTGTTGCGCGTACAGCTCTCGCGGCTCGACGAACAGAACCGGACGCGCCAAGCGAACGCGACGTATCTTTCCGAAAAGTTGGCCGCAATAGAGGGCGTATCCCCGCGGGTTCAAGACCCCCGCACCACGATGCACGGATACCATCTCTACATCTTCCGGTACGACGAGGAACGTGTGGGAGTGTCGCGCGCGCGGTTCCTCGAAGCCCTCGGGGCCGAGGGCGTACCAGCCGCCGCGGGCTATCCCTTCCCCCTCTACAAGAACCCCATGTTCGAACACAAACGGTTCATCAACGGCGCGTTCCCTCTTGGCACTGCGCATCATGACGACGTGGACTATGCCTCGTTCGCCGAACGCTGTCCCGTGTCGGAACAGGCCTGCGGACACGAGGCCGTGTGGTTGACCCAGAACTTGTTGCTCGGCGCACAGCAAGACATGGACGACATCGCAGCCGCCATCGAAAAGGTGGTGGCGCACAAGGAGGACCTCCGATGAACGCCCCCTTCCCCGTCATGGAAGACATGACCGTCAAGATGGTGAACGACTACCTCGAAGAGAAGCAGTCCATCATCATCCCCATCGGCGTCATTGAACAACACGGGTATCATCTCCCGCTGAAGACCGACGCGTTGGTGGCCACGCATCTCGGCCGCCGCATCGGCGAACGAACGGAGATCCTCGTCGCCCCGACCATGCATCAGTCCTTCTCCGGTGGTGGCCTTGCGGGCACCATCAACATCTCGCCCTCAGTCATGTCCCTTGTCATCAGCGACATGCTGGTGTCCCTCGTGTCGCAGGGATTCCGCAACATCTACCTGTTCCTGTGCCATGGCGGCAGCGAAAACGCACGCGCCCTCGACAACGCCGTGAAATTGCTCCTGCGTCTCAACCCCGCCTTCGAGAACGTCATGGTGTCGCTGCTGGCGGTTTGGGAACTGGAGTCGGAGGACAACTCCTGGATCGAAGGGTTCTCGGGAGGCGACTGGCATGCGGGTTGGGTCGAGACCTCCTTGGTCATGGCTCTCGAACCGGACCTGGTTCGCATGGACGAACTGAAACTCGACGACGAACCTGCGCTATCCGAGCAGATCGCGCACCCCGACAACTACCAGCGCGCCGAGAAGATCGTCGACAGCCCCTTCGTGGTGCCGCGCATGACCCAACGGCCGGATGTGAAGGTCGGCGTCATGGGGTATCCGGAACGTGCCTCACGCGAACGGGGCGAGCAGATGGCCGAGACGTTGGTGGCCGGCGGTACGGCCAAGATTCTGGAACTCGAATCCAAGGCGGACGGGGTTTACAAAGACGTACCGTTTACGCCCGAACCCCTTATCTTCGACGTGGAATAGTGAGGAACCCATGCGACGCCTGAACCAGTACCTGCTCGTCAATTCGAGCCAGCCCGAGAATGCCTACGGGCCCTTTGCGGCAGAGATTCTGCGGACGGAAGGGCTCATGGGATTCACGCAGGTGAACCTGGCGAGGGAGCCGCTTCCGGATCTGCGCAGCGGCGATCTGATCGTGGTGTCCCGCTGCTTCATGCGCCGCGCGCAACTGGAAACGCTACTTGATGCCGTGAAGAGCGGCGCAAGTGCGGTTTTTGTCCAGCCGCAACAACTACTGGCAGAAATGGTGGGATTCTCGCCCGCGTGCCGCGTCGTTCATCCTGGGTTCGTGCGAATCGGCGAAGGCCTTCCGTTGCAGACCCACCTTCCCATCCCTTGCTACCACATGCCGGACGATGCGGACGGATGGGAAACCATCGCGGATGCCGTGGATGAAGCATGGCGACCCGCGGGGCATCCCGCCGTCGCAAGGGGACAGATCGGTCAAGGGACGCTGGCCCTGTTCTTCTACGATCTGGCTGAGGCGATCGCGCGCATTCGTTTCGGCAATCCAGACCTGAGTAGCTACGTGACGAACGGAAGTTGGGCGTGGGCCCACGCATTCGATCTCTTCGAAGGCCACATCGACGAACGGGTAGCCCATCTGCCCCAAGCCGACCTGCACGCCCAACTCCTGGCGTCAACAATCGTGCGTATGGCGCCCTATCCGATGGCCCGGCTCTGGTACTACGAAGATGCGGATTACGGGACCGTGGGCATCGTGCAGAGCGATGGCGACATGTCCACGCGCGAGCAGTTCCAAGAGCTGAGCGCCGCCCTCGAGACGTGCGGCGGCACGGGCACGTTCTACCTCATGAAAGAAACGAATCTCACTGAGGCGGACGTGGAAGACATGCGCGCACGCGGTCACACCTTCGGACCCCATGTGGCCCCGGTGCAGCGGGACGAGGAACTCTACTTCGCGGTGCCCGAAGGGCTCGCAGAAGAGACCGCCCTGTTTGCCGAACGGTTTGGCGCTGTGAGCCCTACGCTGCAATGTCACTTCGCCCCGTGGCCTTCGTACATGGCCATGGTGCCCGCACACGTGGCGAACGGTTACCGGTTGCTGTTCGCCTACCTTCCCGCGCCCGACCCCTTCTGGGCGAAGTTCGTGTGCGGGTCAGGACGTCCCGCGCGATTCTTCGACCGAGATGGCACGTTGCACGACTGCTGGCAGCAGCCGCTCCTGACCATGGACGACACATCGGTCATTGAGCTGCTCCGCGACAACACAGCAACGGCACAGGCGCGATTCGACGCCGCCTTCGATGCCGCGCGCGAGGAACATCACACGTCCCTGGCCATACTTTCGCACCCGGTCAGCTTTGCCACCTACAGCAGCCCCGTGCAGAAGCATTGCTTCGCGCGCTTCCACGACGCGGGCCTGCCCATCTACAACGCCGACGAGTGGCTGGAGTTCACCGACCGCCGCGCGGGAATAGATGTACGGCAAATGCTCAACGATTCGGGTGGGAGTGTGGTCGAGGTCTCGGGGATTCAAGGCAGCATTCCTGTGATGATTCCGGCGACTTCGGGCGACATCCGCGTCGTCGTGAATGGAAAGTCTGTCGAACCGCGACGACTGAAGCGCCTGGGTGCTGAATCACATGTCGTGCAATTGGACTCCGCGGAACATGGCCACGAGGCTCGTATCGAGATCGCGCACCTGCGCGGTGACTCGGAAGAGGAGGGGTCACAATGAAAGTGCGCGCAACGCTTCTCGGCGGAAACGACATGCGGGGGGCACAGGGCGGCATGGCCGTGGAGAACCCCATCCGCATCGGCGTGGTGGGGCTTGGCCATCGCGCCCTGCACATGGTCCGCCAGGCGAACCGCTACATCGACTATGCGCCTGTGGCTGTGTGCGATATCCGGCCGGAATTGGTGGAGCGGGCCAAGGCCGACCTCAAGGATGAGTTGGGTTTGGACCTGCGAGGCTACACCGATTTCGATTCCATGCTCGCGGAGGAAGAACTGGACGCGGTAGCGGTCCACGTGGACGCGGACAAGCAGCCCGCCTTGGTGTGCCAGGCCCTCGACGCAGGGTGTCATGTCATGTGCGAAGTGCCGCTCGCGTACGACATGGATAGCTGCCGCGACATCGTGCAGGCCGTCGAGCGCAATGACCGGGTCTTCCTTCTCATGGAGCAGACCCGATTCTGGGGCTTCGTGCGCGCGTGGCAGAAGATCGTGCAGGCCGGCGTCATCGGCCACCCCCTCTACGTGGAAGGCGAGTACCTCGGGTACTACCCGAGTCTGTTCTTCCAGGACGATGGGGGCCAGTTCTACGTGCCCGATGAGGCGGAGAGAAATCCGGCCGCGAAACCGACGTGGAGGCAGGAACGGCACACGATTCACTACCTTCCCCACGAGCTCTCGCCACTGCTCTACATCCTCGGCGACCGGGTCAAGCGCGTGACGGCCATGTCCACGCGGAATCAGAGCTACCACATGCCCAACGTGCAACTGGCAGACGTTCAGGTCGCTCTGATGCACACGGAGAAGGACACGATCATGAAGCTGGCGACCGGGTTCACGTCGCCCGTCATCCATCGCGGCGAAACGCACCATCATTGGTACCACATCAAGGGGTCGGAAGGGGCTCTGGAATGGACCCGCGCCGAGTGGGACAAGCCTAAGCTCTGGGTCCATGGATGGCAGATGCCCGAACCCGTCCCCATGCCGTGGGGCTTGGCCCGCCTCGACGCGCCGGTCGGTGCCCAGGGCAGCGGCCACGGCGATGCCGATTTCTATGTGTATGCCCAGTTCGCCGACGCGGTCCTACGGGGCGTGCCGCCTGAACTGGATGTGTATGGCGCGGTCGATACGGCCGCACCGGCCATTCTGGCCGCCAAATCCATTGACGAAGACAACATGCCGCAAGACGTACCGGATTTCCGTTCAGCGCAAGCGGCTGAATAACCAAGGAGGCTGTCATGCCCAAGAAGAAAGAGGTCTCGGATTTCAGATACGACACTGGTGAAGCGCGCGTACCGTGGGCGGCCGTGGGGGAGAACGTCAACACCGACGATGTACTCGAACTCGTGAAGTTCCTGATGCCCCCGGCGAAGGGCCGGAAGAGGGACTACGATGCCCGTCTGAAGAAGGTGTCTTCGGAACTCACCAAGCTCGGCACTGTGGGCAAACCCGCGGGCAAACTCAGTCTGGCGGGCAACGTGGAAGCGGTTGAAGAGCAGTCCGCCAAACTGCTGAAGACCGAACACGCTGTGTTCTTGACCAACGCTACCGTGGGCTTCGAAATCGGCTTCAAGTATGCAGGTCTCAAGCCGGGCGACGAAGTTATTGCGCCGGCCATCACCTTCATCGCCACCATCGCCTATCCCCTGTCCATCGGAGCCAAGGTCGTGCTGGCCGACGTGGATCCGCGCACGCTCAATATGTGCCCCAAGGATGTGGCCCGCAAGATCACGCCCAAAACGAAGGCCATCATCCCCGTGCATCTAGGCGGATACCCCGTCGACATGGACCCGATCATGAAGCTCGCACGGAAACACAAGATCACGGTCATCGAGGACGGCGCCCACGCCTTCGGCGCCTCGTACAAGGGCAAGATGGTCGGCGCCATCGGCCATTTCGGGTCCTTCAGCTTTCATGAAGTGAAGAACGTAACTGCCCTGGGCGAAGGCGGAATTCTCGTCTCCAACACACCCTTTGCCAAGGAACTTCGCCGCGCCCGCTTCCTGGGCCTCGATCTCAGCCGCCAGATCCCCAATTGGCTGTACGATGTGCCCGCCTTCAAGGGCAAGGAAGGGTACTTCTTCACGGGCAACTACTCGACGACCGAGGG
>JAAEQP010001726.1 GCA_024231375.1 bacterium
AGCCTGTTCCCACAGCTCGTTGAAGCGAGTCACTTCCATTCGATCCCCCCTGGGCCGTCGAAGATCCCCCGACCTTGCGCCTCCCACTCGACGTGAGCACGATTCCCCAAGAATGCGCTGTTCCGATAGTAGCACGCTACGACTCGCATGTCAAAAGTGACAAAAAGAGGCAATCGACGGCTCCGATCAGGACCCCATCACACCGGTAATCTCACGTCCAATCCCGCCTTTTCCGCGCACATTGACCGCGTTTTCCACGGGTTGGTATACTTTGGCTGCGACCTGTAGGGGGCATTGGGCCTGTTACCGCTTAGAAACCACGATGGAACGGGCGCCATTCCGTGACGCTTGCGAACCGCATAACGGTTTTCCGGCTGCTGCTGATACCGGTGTTCATTGTGCTTGTCATGATGTACACCGCCGAAGAAGCGTGGCTGCGGCTGGCGGCGTTGGCCACGTTTGTGGTGGCGGCGATCTCGGACGGGTTGGACGGATTCGTGGCACGGGCGTACAATCAGAAGACGCGGTTGGGCGCGGTGCTGGACCCGTTGGCGGACAAGCTGCTGATTAACCTGGCGTTTGTGTTTCTGGCCGTGAACCAGGAACTGGCCACGCCGGTGCCGAAATGGATGCCGGTCGTCTTCCTCAGCCGCGATGCGATCATCGTGCTGGGGTCGTATCTCCTCAACGAGCATTTCGGCCCGTTCCGGCCGAAGCCACGGATATCCGGAAAACTGAACACGACGCTCCAAATGGCGTCGATCATCGCGGTACTGCTGGAATGGCGAATTGCCATGGGCCTGCTGATCGCGACGGTCGTTTCTTCCATTTTGTCATTCGCCGACTACTTGTATACCGGAATCAGGCAGGTCGGCAACGAGGACCAAACCTAATGCCCCGTCGCCGAAAGATCCCGTTGGTCGCTATTTGCGGCCGGCCGAACGTGGGGAAATCCACGCTGTTCAACCGCATCACCGGCCGCCAGACCGCCATCATCCATGCGGAGGAAGGCATCACGCGCGACCGGACCTATGGGACCGCGGAATGGGAAGGGCGCACGTTCCGTCTGGTCGATACGGGCGGTATCGTGGAAAGTCCAACCGACCCGGTCACCCACAAGATGCAGGAACAGGTGCAGGTGGCGCTGGAAGAGGCGCGGGCGGTGGTGTTCGTGGTGGACGGGCAGCAGGAAATCACGCGGGTCGACGAGGAAGTGCGGGATGCCTTGTTCAAGTACGGCAAGCCGGTGGTGTTGGCGGTGAACAAGTGCGACAACGACACCCAAGCGTTGAACGTGGCGGATTTCTATGTGCTCGGCATGGGCGAACCCTATCCGGTGTCGTCGGGGCATAACCTCGGCATGGAAGCCTTGTTGAACGCCATTGTCGCGCTGCTGCCGGAGCAAGCGGCGATCGACGCTGAGGAAGAGGTGGAAGAGCCCGAGATTACGAAGGTCGCCGTCATCGGCAAACCGAACGTGGGCAAATCGTCGTTCATCAACGCCATTCTGAACGAAGATCGCGCTATTGTGGACGACGTGCCGGGCACGACGCGGGACGCCATCGACATCGAGTTCCGTTGGAAGGACACGGACTACCTGCTCATCGACACGGCGGGCATGCGGCGCAAGGGCATGATCCGCAAGCAGGTGGAGCATTTCAGTGTGAGCCGGGCGTTGCGCATGGTGCGGCGGGCGGACGTATGCCTCGTGATGGTCGACGCCATGGACGGGTTGACCGAGCAGGACAAACGGATCGTCAACTACGTGAAAGAGAACGGCACCGCTATGGTGCTGGTGTGGACCAAGTGGGACCTCATCGAGGACCGGGAACGGAAGTTCAAACAGCTTGCCGATGAAATCGATCTGAAAGCGCCGTTCCTGAAGTATGTGCCTTACGTGACGGTGTCGAATGTGACGCGGAAACGGTTGTTCGAGGTGTTCGAATACATCGACCGTGTGGCGGAAGCCGCCAAGACGCGGATTCCGACGCCGGAGATCAACGATTTCATCCGGACGATTGTCGGGGAGCGCGCACCCGCCACGCGCAAGGGCAAGGTCGCCAAGATCCGGTACATGACCCAGGTGAGCACGAAGCCCACGACCTTCGTGTTGTTCGTGAACAGCGAGAAGCTGTTCCATTTCAGCTACCTGCGGTTCATTGAGAACCAGTTGCGCGAGAAGTACGGGTTCGAGGGTGTGCCGATCATGCTCGAACTGCGGGAAGGCAAACCGAAAGAGTAGATCGCCGCGTCACGGACGCGGCTTGCGGGAGAGTATTGGATGCCGGACGCTTGGACATTCGTGGCCATTGCATTGTCGTACGTCGTCGGTTCCATCCCCACGGGCCTGTGGCTGGGATTGGGGTTGCGGCGCGTGGACATCCGGCAACACGGCAGCAAGAACATCGGCGCGACGAACACCTTGCGCGTGTTGGGCAAAGGGTTGGGCGCGTTGGCGCTGGCGGGCGACGCGGGCAAAGGCATTGTGCCGGTGTTGCTCATCGCACGCCTAAGCGAGTGGCCCTATGCGGCGCTGGTATGCGGCGTCGCGGCCATCGTGGGACATGTGTTCCCCATCTTCCTGACGTTCAAAGGCGGCAAAGGCTTGGCGACCAGCGCGGGCGTGTTTCTCGCCCTGTGTCCGGTAGCGACGCTCATCGCGTTCGGGGCCTTCTTCGGCGTGGTGGCGGTGACCCGCATGGTGAGCGCGGGATCGGTGACCGCGGCGGTGGTGTTCAGCGCGTTGCTGTGGACCCTGCCGTACGAGTGGGCCACCTACCCCACCCACAGCGCACCACGGGGACCCGTATTGGCCATATTGGCCACGCTGGTGGCGGCGCTGATCGTGGTGCGTCACCGGTCGAATATTGCGCGGATTCTCAAGGGTCAGGAAAACCGGCTGTAGGTCCGGGCTGGCCGCGGTAGGCGCTCTCGGAGAAGACCCCTCACCCTGCCCTCTCCCGGCGGGAGAGGGTAAGGGAACCCACGTGGGGCTGTTGAAGAAGCCCCCGGGCTGCCGAAGACTACAACTCCAATTCGGACACACCCCAACCATGTCATCCCGAGCGAAGTCGAGGGATCTCTCATCGGCGAGCGCCTACCTACAAGAGATCCCTCGACTTCGCTCGGGATGACGTTGGCGTGG
>JAAEQP010001727.1 GCA_024231375.1 bacterium
GGCCCGACCAATGATCCTCCGGGTCCCGCGTCAGGTAATTATCGCGTTTTGCGCGGTGGGGATTGGGGCAACTCCGCGGGCAGATTACGCGTGACCAACCGTGGAAACGACAACCCGACTACCGTGAGCAACGCATTTGGTTTTCGTTGCGCTCGGGACTGATTACCCATTACCAACTCAAGGACCGATTTTCGCGAACGTCGGCAACATGTCCAGGTTATCCCCCTTCGCTCTCCGCTCCATAAATCGTCCGCGGACCTTCTGGCGCGCTTGTCCCCCTGGTCAGCCTTGGTTTCAGCTTCGGCCAACCGCCAACCGATATCCATTCTAGTCTTGCAAGAACGCAGTATACAAGGGAAACAATGGGGAGGCTGTCGGCTTTCAGCGTTCTGGGGAGGGTAAGAGTGGGCGAGCGTTTCTTGTCGTCCCTTGGTATGTAGTGCGCCGTTTACGGCGTTCTTGGTTGGGGCGTGGGAATCCGGAACGCCCTAAAGGGCGCACTACGTACGAAGAGGATTTCTGGGTAGGGCAGGGTCTTTGCGGCAGGACGTGTTGGTGCTGGGGCAAGAGGGAGGGGACAGACCGGCGGGGGCGCCGGTCCCACAACCCGGAGTCCTTGCGCACTTGGGTGTGGCGTGGTTTGGGACTCACTAGATCGTTCGCGGGGGTGATGAGGAATGGGAACCGGTTCGGCGGTAGGGTCGACCTCCGCGTCGACCGTCTTCATGGGAAGCTGGTGAGGGCTTGGTGACGGTCGCGACGGAGCGCGCCCCTACCGCCGTGCGTCATGCTTCAGGGCAGTCGCTGGGGCAAGAGATCCCTCGACTTCGCTTGAGGATGACGTAGAGGGTGGGTGTCTGGTTGGACCTGCGTTTCCGGCGATCCGGGACTTCTTCACTAGTTCCTGTGCGGCTTCTCAATCCCCGAGCCGTTTTCGCATGGCGAAGTGGGGTATGGTCACTTCGGTGAATCGATCTCCGTGTGCCTCGTAACCTGCTTTCTCGTAGAATCCCACGGCGGTCTCGCGGGCGTGGAGGACGATCTCGTTGTAGCCGCGGTCTCGCGCGAACGATTCGAGGTGGTTCACCAAGGCGCGTCCTATGCCCCTGCCCTGCCAATCCGCGCGGACGGCGAACTGGCGCATGCGGACCTGTGTGTCGGTCACGGGTTTCAGGATTACGCATCCCACAAGCATACCGTCACGCCAACAGGTGAGGTGGAACGAGTCCTTCTCTTCAACCAATTCCTCCGGGCTGAACGCAAGGCCGAGGGGTTTGCGCAGGACTTCGTCCCGGAGGGCGACGGTCAGGTCGTATTCTTTCGTGCCGTGTTGGACTTCGGTGCACACGTTCGCAATTCCTCTCTCATGCCGGAGAACGACGATTTGGCCAACTGACAACCAATGTCCATTCTGGCCTTACACGAACGCGGTATACAAGGGAAGGGAATCGCCGCCCGAAAGGCATCGGGCCAGGGGCCGTCAAGAAAGGGCCGCGCCACACGCGAAGCCCGCCAAGAAGGCCTGGGACAGTCCCGTCTCGCTGCGCTCGCTTGGTACAGTCCCGGCTTCTTGCCTGAGCCCCTCCCTGTCAAGCGGTTGCCGGAAGACCGCATCATGATCCTGAACCGATTTGGCGCTCTCCGCCGGGCCTCTCTTTTCCCTTGACCCGATCACAACTGTATAGTTTAGAGTCGTTCCTCCAAGCGCTTGGAAATGGTTGGAAAACACAAGTGCGCCATAGGCGCAGCAGGAGGATTTGGACAATGGTCAACAAGGAACAGTGGGTTGCCATGTTCCGCGAAATCGGACTCGATGACGCGGCCATGATGAAGTGGCACAAGGTATTCGAGCGGACATCGCCCGAGTCCCACCAGGAATTCCTGGTGCTTCTGGGCATTCCGGCGGACGAGGTGAGCAAGATTCGCGAGCAATCTGCGTAATGCCGTGTCCGGCGGGCCGGGGATTCCGGCCCGCCGGACCAC
>JAAEQP010001728.1 GCA_024231375.1 bacterium
GGCAGCTCGCTACACGCCGGACCCATCGAGCGCAACGAAGCCTTCGACTTGGTCGCCGCGTGCGACATCGATCCCGAACGCCGCGAGCAAGCGGCCGAACGGTTCGGGTGCGCCGTGTACGACGACTACCACCGCATGCTGGCGGACGAGACCCTCGACTTGGTGGTCATCGTGACGCGAAGCGACCAGCACTGCCAGATGGCGTGTGATTGCCTGGCTGCGGGCGTGAACGTACTCGTCACGAAACCGTGGGCCGTGGACGAGGCGGAAGCGCAGCGGATGATCGATGCCCGCGACGCTTCGGGCAAGATGCTGCTCCCGTGGCTGCCTGCGCGCTGGGGGTGCGACCTACTGCGTCTGCGCGAACTGCTGGCGGAGGACGTCATCGGTCCGGTGTTCCTGGTGCGTCGTGCAGTGGCCAGTTTCCGCACCCGATGCGACTGGCAAACCGAGCGTAAGTGCGGCGGCGGATACCTGCTCAATTGGGGACCTCACATTGTTGACCCGCCCGTGCAACTCTTGGGCAGTCCCGTCAAATCCGTCTACGCCCGCATGAAACAGACCGTCAACCCCGGCGACACGGAGGATGTGTTCTTCGCCCTCATGACCCTTGAGAACGGGGCCATCGTCCAGGCCGAATACACCATGTCCGCCGAGGGTCTACCTGACTGGTTCATCCAAGGCGAACGCGGCGTTATCGTGGTGCATGGACGACACATCAAGGTCGCCAAGCGCATACCGGGCCAGCCTAACGACCCCACCAGCTACGGCGAGAACGACGCCGTTGAGGAAGAGACCCTGGAAGAGGAGGTGGAAGGCGAGGTGTACGGCGACGAGCACGCCGTGTACGCTGAGATCGCCGGCGCCGTCCAGGGCACATCGCCGTATTCAGTCAGCACCGACGACGCCCTGCAACTGACCCGTACCCTCGACGCCATCCGCACGGCGTCTGAGGAAGACCGGGTCGTGACGCTGTAGCCGAAGGAGCCCCGACCATGACCGACGCACCAACACCAGACGACGCCACACGTCACGTTCAGTTTGCGCAAGTCCAGATGCTTCAAGCCGATATGGCGCAAGGCCCCACCCGCGAGCAGATCCTGTTGGAAGCCAAGGACGCGCTGATGAAGGCGGAGCAGGCCCAACCAGGCGCGGGCGCGTGGCTGCTGGCCTGCATCAATGCGCGCGCGGGAAAGGCCGACCTGTGCCGCGAATGGCTGAAACGCGCGGGAAACGCCGGGACCTTGCCGTCGGTCGACGAACTCCGCGCCAGCCCCTACCTGGTCTCCGTCCGCGACGCCAAATGGTTCAAGCAATTGGTGAAGGACCTGTCCTGAGGGGGCTTGGGTCGTGGAAACGTCTGGACAGACGTTTGCAGACGGATCCGGACCGCTCTTCCCCCTCTCCCGACGGGAGAGGGTTGGGGTGGGTCTTGCAGCTCCCGCCCGGTGTCCGTTTCCGAGCCTGCGTATCGCTCTGAGGCCATGATCGCGCCTCTCGATCTCTCCGCGAGAGGGCCGTATAATCGCTTTGCGCGCTAGCCCGGATATTTCACCGGGTTTCGTCGCGAGCGAGTGAGGATTGCGCCAGATCAGGTGCTTGGTGCTGGCTGCCGGACGACAGCGTATCGAGATACGTCGAGGTCGGCAGGCAAGGCAAGTGCCTGAGATGGTGTGAGATTCACGCGCGCAGCAGAAGGCCGGTGAAATATCCGGGCTAGGGGAGAGCCGCGGGGCTTTCCATTGACGCGAGGGGGACCACTCCGGGAGGCGACACGTGAACGGACTTGCGGTATCGGATTACATCATCGTGGGCGGGTTCTTCGTGATGATGCTCGCCATCGGGTTCTATTTCGCAGGGAAGATGAAGAACCTGAAAGACTTCTTCGGGGGCGGAAGCCAGGTGCCGTGGTGGGTGTCGGGCGTGTCGCTCTACATGTCCACGTTCAGCGCCTTCGCCTTCGTCGCCTACTCGGGCACGGCCTACAACAACGGATTCGTGGCGATTATGGTGTGGTGGACGGGCGTGCCCTTGTGGATCATCAGCGCACGGTTCCTGGCCGCACGGTGGCGGCGCGCGGCGTCAACGAGCCCCCTGGAATTCGTCGAGCGACGGTACGGCGGTTCCTTGCGGCAGTCGTTCGCCTGGACGGGCGTGCCCCTCATCATCATCGACGATGCCCTGAAACTGCTCGTCATCGGCACGATGGTGACGGTGAGCCTGGGCACGGAACACGAATCGGCCCTACTCATCGCGATAGCCGTTTGTGGCACGATCATGCTGGCCTACACCTTCCTGGGCGGCCTTTGGGCCGTAATGGTGACGGATTTCATCCAGTTCATCGTGATGATCACCGCGGTGATTGTCCTGATTCCGCTGGTGTTGGCGCGTGTGGGCGGATTCGGCACGTTTCTGTCCGAAGCGCCGGAAGGATTCTGGAAACCGACGAGTACAAACTTCACTTGGTTCTGGTTGCTGTCGTTCATGCCGATTCAGTTCCTCAGCGCATCTACGCGCTGGTCCCTTGTGCAACGCTACTACGCGGTGAAGACTGACGCCGACGCGCGCAAGGTGGGATACCTTGTGGCGTTCCTCACGTTCGTGGGCGTGCCGTTCCTGTTCTTCCCAGCGCTGGCGGCGCGCATTTTCATGCCGGGCATCGAATCCGGCAACGACGTGTACCCCCTCATCTGCAAGGAACTGCTGCCCGTGGGTATGATCGGCATGATGGTGGCCGCCATGTTCTCGGCGACTATGTCCATGCTGTCCAGCGACTACAACGCCGTGGCCTCCGTGATGACGAACGATATCTACAAGCGCCTCGTCAATCCCAAGGCCAGCGACCGGACATTGGTTTTGGTGGGACGTTTGTCCACCCTGCTAATCGGATTCATCGCACTCGGGGTCGGACTGGCGCTGGCGGCCACACCGGGCGAGAAGGACCTGGTGAAGATCATGGCCCGCGTGTTCGGTGTGTTGTTGCCACCGGTCGGTATCCCGCTGCTCATGGGGCTGCTGTCCAGGCGGACCTCGAACATCGGCGCGATCTGCGGCTTCCTGACCGGCGTGGTGCTGGGACTCGCCGCGTACGGTATCAGCTATGTGAAGCCCGAATGGGAATTCATCCGCGCGGTAACGTGCCTGACGTGGGTCACCTCCATCCCGACCCTGGTCGTCACTACGGTCGTTAGCAGGCTTGCGCCCGACTCCAGGGAGAAGCGGACCGAGGTGGATACGTTCCTGGGCGGCCTCCACGGGGCCGTTCCTGATGCGCAGACGCCCGAGGCCGAGGATACGGGCGGTGACAAAGCAGCGTCGGCCCTGACCATCATCGGGGTGGCAGGAATTGCCATGGGACTCTTGCTCGTCGTGCCGGTGACGTTGACCGAATCTCTCGCCGATGCCAAACCATCTATCATCGTGGGCGCTATCATGGCACTGGCCGGTGTGGCGTCGGCCCTCGCGGGCAACCGGATGGCCAAACGCGCCGCTGAGAGGGCGTAGGTCATGGGAACCGCAACGAACCAGATCGGTGTTGGCATTGTGGGCGCGGGCTTCATGGGACAGACCTACGCGCGGACCGTATCGACGCTGGTCGACGGCGTACGCCTGGCGGGCGTGGCGGAAGGGTCGCGCGCGCCGGCGCTGGCGGACGAATACGACGTGCCTTGTTTCGCGTCGTGCGAGGAACTCGTCAGTAGCGAC
>JAAEQP010001729.1 GCA_024231375.1 bacterium
GCATGGGTTTCCTATCTCGGGTTCCGGGCCTGCGGATGCGGGGTTGTCGGAATCGTCGCGTCGGGGGATGGGTTGTCGGCACCGAGCCGGGCCATCCTGCTGATATGGTAAGTTAGTGATCACTTACTTGTCAAGCCAGACCCCTCCAATGGCCGATAAACGGGTTCGAGGTGTCCCATTGGTACACTTATCCACAATGGATCAGAACCCTTGGCTCCCGACCACCTGACTCAATTCAAGTTCCGGCGGAAGCTGCGGGCCTGCCTGCTGGGGTTGCTGGGGTTGTCCACCACCACCCTCGCCAGCGATGATGCTCATGTGCTCGGCCATCAACTGCTCGGTTTCGAGTTGGTCGTCGAGGGCGTCGCGGAGCCGTGCCACGATGTCGGGATCGTCGTTGTACTCCATCATCGCGGCCTTGAACGAGCGTTTGAACGCCGGGAAGTGTTCTTCAAGCGCGATCGGTTCGATGGTCTGCCCGAGCACCACACGCATCGCCGCCTCATCGACATACTGCGAGGCAACCTTGTCTTGGTCGCTCAGTGGCATATCCAGATCGCTCATCGCGTCGCGGTATTCCTGCGGGCTCATCGCGCCGATCGACACCGCGAACTGAAGTTCGGTGATCCGGCGGCTCCGGCTGCGTCTGATGATGTGCTCGCGGGCGATGCGGAGTTTGCACGGGCTCAGGGTCAGATCCATCGTCACCAAACGCTGCAACTGCGAATCGGTGATCCCCGCGTTCTTGAGCATCTTCGAGATCGTCTTGGATCCACCGGCGCCAAGACCGATGATGCTCATTGCCAGTGTTTCAATCACCGCCTCGTACGCCTCGATGTCGCGGTTCTGGCGGTCGTCAAGCGGGAGGGCGCTGAGCTCAACGGCAAGCTGCGTTGTCGATGCAGGAACATGGCTCTTGGTCTGCCCTTCGTTGGTCGCCGTCTGGAACGACGAATCACGCGTCGCGTTCTCGAAGTACCGGAACCCATCGGCGGCGGTCGGATCGGGCGGCGGCGCAGAAAGGTACTGCGGAGGCATCGCCCCACGGTCGCCTGTCCGTTGGAGCAAGAGCACGCCGTCGGCAAGCGAATCCCAGATCGAATCGGGGTCGGTGTTGTTGCCCGCGAGCATGTTCTTGTCCACAACCAGCGTGGAGTTGACGCGATCCCAAAGCCCCTGGATCCACAGCGATGCACAGATATTGGTCTTGATCTGGTCATCGACCATCAGGCCGACATCGGAAATCGGGTACCGCGAACCGCTGCGATCCCAGCCCGCGAGCAACCCCATCGGCATCCCGTTTCCGGCGTACGGATTCACCGCACTCTCATGGCTCAAAAGCACACGCCCACGACGATTCCCATACCCGGATCCACCGCCGGTATCGGCCATCACATGCAACTTGTTGAACCGTGTGGGCGACTCTTTGAAGTACGCCCATGTCAGCACAAGCCCCCTGGTGTTGGCCTGCTGCGCGTAGTTCTGGTACATCTTCCCGCCCGACACGCGGTTCATCCCGCACTCAACAGGCGCGAGCGTGGCGATCGTCGAGAGTTCTTCTTCCTTGATCCCCGCGTCGGCAAACGCCTTCTCGCCGTAGAGCCGCTTGGCGTGGTCGAATGTCACCACTTCCGAGTAAATCACAAACTGGTGGTCGAGCAGGTTGGTCGAGGTGTTCATCGGATCGAGGGTCAACCGGTGCCCCTCAAAATCGTACCCCTCCACGCCGACATCCACACCCTGCCCATCATCCCCGTACTTCACATAGCGGAAACCGAATCCGTGGAGCCCGGTGATGCTCCGCTCGAAACTCGCACGCTGGGCGTTACTCAGCAGGTGTGCAAGATCGATCCCCACCGCAGCGGCGACCTTCATGATTCCCGCGTCGGCCTGCCCCTGCGTGGTGGGTGTCCCGATGGGGTTGGCTTTGGTGACATCGAGTTTCTGCGGACGCGATGCGGCGGCGTTGCGTCGGATGTTCCGCGTGATGCGGTTGAGCGTGGTGAGCATCGGCTGGGTCTTGTCCTGCGCCGCTTGCTGCACCTTGTTGCTGAACCGCTGGAACCCCGGCGTGTTCATCTCGCGCTCGACCCACTGGTTGCCGTTGTCCATCGCCCGGCAGTAGGTTGAGTAAAACTGGAACTCCATGCGACCCGGATCATCCTCACGACGGCGCGCGTCGATCTCGTCCATGATCTTGGTCTGTGCGGGGGTGGGTGTGTACATGGCGGGCTCCTAAAGTGTGGCCGCGTGGGGATTACATGGAACTGCTTGGGATCTGGATGCCGGTGTCAATCACCGTGCCCTGCCGTCGGAACGCGCTTCGGGCATCGATCGGTGAGTTGATCGGCAGGGTTCTCTCGGTCTGCTCGGGCTGGGGGAGCTCGATCTTGGGTTCGTTGCTCACCATGCTCAACACCCCGTTGTCCCGCGCGACCTCAAGACGGCCCTGCTGACGCTGGGACTCGAGCACGGCCACCGTGACCTGCGCGAGTTGATTGGACACTTCCGTGACGCGGGTGGTGCTCGATTGCTCAAGCCCCGCCGCAACGCCTCGCGCGTGACCGAAGTGGTATCCAAGAGCGATCGCGCCCGACAAACCGAGCAACGAGAGCGTGAGGACCATGAAGATGGTTGCGATCATGACGCCACCGCCATTCCTGCGGTTTCCACGCCGTCGATCACCGTGTCGTTCGCCATCGTGCAGAGGATGTCTTGGGCAGACGCCACAAGCACCTTGACCTTCTTCCCGCTGATCTTCACC
>JAAEQP010001730.1 GCA_024231375.1 bacterium
AACAGGCGGCCCTCGACGGGGCCCTCATCGTAACGACGCCACAGGCGTTGTCGCTCGTGGATGTGGCCAAGGGCATCGTCATGTTCGAGAAGGTGGACGTGCCCGTGCTGGGCGTGGTCGAGAACATGAGTTCCTACGCCTGTGACAAATGCGACGCGGTGCACTATCCCTTCGGGCGAAGTCAGAGCGCATTGCAGGCGAAGTTCGGAATCGAAACCCTGGCCGAGCTGCCCATCGCAGCGGGCATCGCGGACCTGGACACGGACGCAACGGCCGACGCCATGCAGCAATTGGCGGAGAACGTTCATCGCGCCGTGGGCAAGAGCCGGGCGCAGAAGGACGACGCCCCCAAGGTCGAGGCGATCCCGGGGCACATCCACGTGACGTGGAGCGACGGCACGGAGGTCACCATCGAGAACCACAAGGCGCGGTGTGCGTGCCCCTGTGCTTCCTGCGTCGATGAACACACAGGCGTGCGGACGCTGGACCCGGAAACGGTGCCACAAGACATCGCCGCAGAATCGATTCAGCCGCTGGGGAACTACGCCGTGGTCTTCACGTGGAGCGACGAACACAG
>JAAEQP010001731.1 GCA_024231375.1 bacterium
CGACTTCGTGTCCCCAGACAGCGGCGATAGCACGCTCGTCTTTCGATTCCCGAATTCCCTTGAGATACCCCGGATTGTCCTCATCACCTCGGAGTTCGACAGAGGATCAATAGGTATTATGATACTATAACCGTAGAAGTTTGGTGAGGTCCGTTGCCCCAGGGGTTAGGATGGGTGTGTGACGAAACACCCTAACGCCCTATGGGCAAGGAGGACCTCATGATGTACGCGGGAATCGATCTGCACAAGCTGGACCTGGTCGTGGCGACGGAGACGGCATCGGGTCGCCTGAGCAAACCACGGCGTATACTGTGCCGGAACGAGGGGGAGATTGTCAAGCATTTCGAGGGGCTTCGACCGTTCTGTGCGGTGATCGAGGCGTCGTCGAGTTATCGGTGGCTCTACGAGTTGCTGTCGCCGATGGGGGGAGTGATCCTGGCCCATCCGCTTCGGCTTCGGGCGATCGTCTCGGCGCGGGCGAAGACGGACAAGCTGGACGCGGCGTTGTTGGCAAGACTTCTCCGCGCGGGACTGACCCCGGAAGCGTACATCCCGCCGGAAGAGATCCATGAGTTGCGCCAGATGACACGGAATCGGGCGCGGTTGAGCTACGGGGCGACGTCGGTGAAGAACCAGTTGCACACGTTGCTTCGCGCGCGGAACATCCACCCGCCGTTTGTGAAGCTGTTCTGCAAGTCGGGTCGGCGGTGGCTGGAGGAGCAGGAGCTTGGGATGGGCGCGAACCTGATGCGCGACGAGCTGTTGCGTCGGCTGGCCCATTATGATGAAGAGCTTAAGCACGTGGACGCGTGCCTGGATGCGATGGCGGCGGCGTTTCCGGAAGAGGAGTCGCTGATTGACCTGTATGGGTTTGGTCGCTACTCGGCGTTGCTGGTGTTGGGAGAGCTGGGGGAGCCGGAGAGATTCGCACATGCGAAACAGGTGGGGGCCTATGCGGGATTGACGACGCGGGTACATCAGTCGGGCGGGCACGCCTACTACGGCCACATCTCGAAGCAGGGATCGCGGTGGCTGCGGTGGGTGCTGGTGCAGGCGGCGATCAAGATCGTTCGCAAGGACGAAAAGCTGAAGAACTTCTACACGCGCATCCGCAAGCGGTCGGGGAAAAACGTGGCGCGCGTGGCGGTGGCGCGGAAGTTGGCGGAGATTTGCTGGGTCAGGCTGCGGCGATGGCATCGCGAGCACGCCGCATGACGGGAGAGTGAGCGACAAAACGCAACGCGTGCATCCGTTGTTCGAGGCCCGTTCCAGGGGACTGGCGAGTTCGATGCGGGGCAGCATCGATTCTGCGCCGCTGTTATGATTGGGCTGGACGACGCGAATAATTTCATGCACGGTCCGGGGGGGGGGAAGACGGACACGGTGCGAATGGGTGTCTGCACAGCACGCGAACTGCGCAAGAGAAGAAGCGACTTCTTCAAAGGAGAAGCCCGGAGAACCCCCATGGCACATGGACCTTGACAACTACGGTTATGGGTGTCCACAGACTGGACATGACGTACCTGCTGGAGATCGAGATGAAGAAGCTGGCCCTGACGCTCTCCCTCCTCCTTGCGGTATGTGCCACCGCCCTCGCCGTGGACGTTGAGATGAAGACCGAAAGCTGGGCGAACAGCGACGAGGACTTCGCCAAATTCACGCAACGCATCCAATCGATGAACCCGCGCAACCTCCTCGCCCGGCGCGGCGTCGCCATCGGCGAGAACAAGGACATCGGCTCCGGCGCCATCCGCCTCATGCTCGACGGCGCGACCGGTGTGCGGTGCCACGAGGGCCGGGCCTTCGTCAACGGCAAGCCCTCGGTCTTCAGCTTCTACCTCGGCGAGCCGAAGACGATCACGCAGGTGGGGATGTTCACCTGCAACCTCGATGCCCGCGCCAACCAGGACTACGAGGTCCGTTTCGCCAACAACAGCGCCAGGCCGGGCAAGCTGC
>JAAEQP010001732.1 GCA_024231375.1 bacterium
GGCAACGTCCTGTACATGGACGGTCACGTGAAGTTCGTCCGCTACCCGGGCACCTGGCCGGTGTGCAAGGCGAAGGTGCAGATGAAGAACGTGATCCAGGCGACCCTTGAAGGCCCGTGATCGCGGTCGTCGAGGACGGGGGGCGCGGGCATGGGCCTCGCCCCTTGAAGAGTACTTGAGAGACTGATGGATGCAAGGGCGCGCGGACCCACGTCCGCGCGCCTTCTTGGCTTCCTCTCGCGAAACGCCAACGACCCCGGACTCCTCATCCGGGAATCCGACCCGCCCACCTCGTGTTCCGTGAGTCCCTTGCCATAGGTCGTCCAGAGACGGAAAGACGTATCGACTGTCAGAGACATGTCTCCGTATGCGCCCTGAGCAGCACGCTGTTGGGGCGGGTGTCGGGACTATTTCCCGGCTCTTGGTTGATTTCGAGGGCAGATTATGGCCGAATGGGGGTAGGCATTGGCTGAATCGAGGTGATGATGCCCCTCTTCCCCCGCCGATCCGGACGTGGGTTACCGGTGGCCGGTACCGAAAGGGGATGCGTAGCAGGGGCGCCTCACCCATCGCAACACGGTGCATTCTGGTGCATGTCGTTCTCTAGACGCATAGGCGGGTCGTGTCGGGCTCTCACCTGGACAGAGTCGGGGCTGCGCCTCTCCAGGGCCTTTGTCCGCTTGCTGGCGATTCTCCTGGCCGCGATTGTGTTGGCAATGCCCGCAGATTCCGGAGGGTCCCCCACTGTGGACCTCACCGCCGAGGAGCGGACCTGGCTGGACGAGAACCCCGACAAGCTGCGTATGCACTTCGATGTGTCGTTTCCGCCTCTTGAGTACATTGCGGAGGACGGAACCTTCACGGGGATGGGAGCGGATATCGTCGACCTCGTTCAGGAACGTCTGGGCGTGGAGATTCTGGGTGAGCCCTCCTACGACTGGAACACGCAACTTGCCGATCTGAAGAGTGGCGACGTTCCCATCGCGCCGACCATCGTGCGGACCGACGAGCGTGAGGAGTACGCTTTCTTCACGAAGCCGTACGTTGAGGTGCCCCTGGTCATCATCGGCAAACCGTCTCTCCCCGACAGCATGGACCTGGATGACCTCAACGGGCTCCGCGTGGCCGTGGTCTCAGGGTATGCGAGCGAGGGATACCTGCGCGACCATGCTCCGGGACGTTTCGAGTTGGTGCCGGTCGAAAACGTGCACGACGGCTTGCGGAGTGTCTCGTTCGGCCAAGTCGACGCCTTGGTGGCCAACCTTGCCGTGGCCGCGTACATGATCGAACAAGAGGGCATTTCGAACCTCCGCGTGGCGGGGGGCACCGGCTACAGCTTCAAACTCAGTATTGCGGTGAGCCGCAAGTACCCCTTGCTGTACAGTTCGATCCGGAAGGCCCTTGATGCCGTCACCGACAGCGAACTCGAGACCGTCCGCAAGCGCTGGATCTCACTCCAGATTGCTGCCGGTCCGGACCCGGAGACGGTTCGGATCATGAAATTGGCCGCCGTGTTCGCGGTGCTGCTGGTGCTGGGCCTCGCGGGCATCAGCTATCTCCTCAAGCGCAGTCTGAACGAGAAGGTCCGAAGCTTGCGTGCCGCCCAAGGGCTGCTCCTCGACCAGTCCGAGCGCTTGAAACTTGCCACCGAGGCTACGCATGCCGGCATCTGGGACTATTCCCCGGCCACGGGCAAGGTCCACTTCAGCGAGCAGTGGTACACCATGCTCGGCGATGCACCAGGCCCTCTGGACGCCACGTTGGAGGAATGGACGGAACGCATACACACCGAGGAACGGGACGCCACGACAGAATCCCTTCGGCAGTATGTGGACGCAGGCGGAGAAGGTGAGTTCGAAGCCGAATTCCGGATGTGCCATGCCGACGGCGCCTATCGGGGGGTCTTGGGCCGGGGGCGGGCTATTGCCTGGAACGGCGAAGGCGTCCCGACCCGCGTCATCGGACTGAATCTGGACATCCAGAAGGCCAAGGAAATCCAGAAGGAGATGGTCGACAGCGAGGCCCGCTTCCGCGCGATCTTCGACAACGCCCCGTACTCGATCGTGATCAACAGTCTTGAAGGCGAGCGGTTCCTGGATGCGAATAGGACGTTTCTGGAGAACTGGGGGATCGAGAAGGAAGATCTGGTCAAACTGAATGTGCGGGACACCATCGAGCATCCGGACGCCGAACGCGCGCGCGTCATTGCGATGATCCAAGATGGCGGAGGGGTGCATGACAGAGAAGTGGCCGTGAGGAGAGCGGATGGCAGCATGCGCCACGTCATCTATTCATCCGCGCTCATCAACGTCCGCGGAGAGCAGCAGGTTCTCTCCATGACGGTCGACGTGACCAAGCGGAAGCGTGCTGAGGAGGCCCTGAGGCAGAGCGAGGAGACCTTCCGTGCTTTGGCGGAGAATTCCGAGGATGTGATCATGCGTTTCGACCGTGAACTACGGCACACCTACGTGAATTCCGTGGTCGAGCGGCGGACGGGTATGCCGGCCGAGAGCTTCATTGGCAAGACCCATGAAGAACTGGGCTTTCCGGAGGACCTCTGCCATCTGTGGGCGGAGGCGGTGAATCGGGTCTTCGACACGGGCGAAGTGAACCGAATCGAGTTCCAACTCCCCACCGGCGCGTGGTCCGACTGGTTGCTCATGCCTGAGTTTCGAGACGGCGACCGGGTGGAGGCCGTCATCACGGCGTCCCGCGACATCACGGACCGGAAGCGGACGGAGGAGGATCACGATCGTCTTCAGAAGCAGTTGATGCAGTCGCAGAAGATGGAAGCGGTGGGGGTGTTGGCCGGTGGCGTGGCCCACGACTTCAACAACATGCTCGGCGCTATCATTGGATACGCCGAACTCACCCTGGATGCGATGGATCCCGAAGACCCGCTACGGGGGAACTTGGAGGAGGTGCTGAGCGCGGCCCAGCGGTCGACGAGCCTCACGCGACAGCTCTTGGCCTTTGCCCGCAAGCAGGCCGTGGCCCCCGTCGTCTTGGACCTCAACGAATCGGTCGAGCACATGCTGAGGATGCTGCGCCGCCTTATCGGTGAGGACATCGAATTGGTCTGGCGGCCCGGGCCGTCCACGTCCACGGTGAAGATGGATCCCTCCCAACTGGACCAGATCCTGGCCAACCTGTGCGTCAATGCTCGAGACGCCATCTCCGATGTGGGTCAGGTCGTGATCGAGACGACGTCGGCCTGTGTCGACGAGCACTACTGCTCAGGGCACGCCGACGCGTCGCCGGGCGACTACGTCCTTCTCGCCGTCAGCGACGACGGACACGGCATGGACAGGGAAACCGTGGAGCATGCCTTCGAGCCGTTCTTCACGACGAAAGGGTTGGGAGAAGGCACGGGATTGGGGCTGGCCACCGTGTACGGTATCGTCAAACAGAACGATGGTTTCATCAACTTGTACAGCGAGCCGGACGGCGGCACCACATTCAAGATCTATCTGCCTAGTCACGCAGGCGAACCCGAGTCGATGCGGCATTCGTCCGGCCAGGACATCCCCCGAGGTCAGGGCGAGACCGTCCTCCACGTCGAGGACGAGCCCGCCCTCCTGTCCATGGGGCGATCGATGCTCCAGCGCCTGGGCTACACCGTGTTGTCGGCGGCAACCCCCAGCGAGGCCATCCGGTTGGCCACAGAGCACGATGCGGACATCCATCTCTTCCTGACCGACGTGGTAATGCCGGAGATGAACGGCCGCGACCTTGCCGACCGAATCCGCGCGATCCGGCCGGACACCAAGCACCTGTTTGTTTCCGGGTACACTGCCAACGTCGTCGTCGATCGCGGCATACTCGACGAGGAGGTGAACTTCATCCAGAAGCCTTTCTCGTTGAAGGAGCTCGCCACGAAGGTCCGCGAGACGCTGGGCCAGGACTGAGGGGCGGTTTCTCAGGGTGGGGAGCGGGGGGTTCACCGAAGGGGAGGACGCTAAGATGAGGTCGTGGATGGTGTACTTTGGGGTCGCGGCATTGTCATTGACGGCGGCGGCCGCCGAGGTCTTGTTCACCAAGGGACCCCAAGAGTACGAAGGCCAGCGTTACTACTGGCTGGCCGAATGGGAACTCAATGTTACGTTGCCCGAGGATGTGGGCTCCGATGACCGCTTCGAGGTTCTATTCGGTAGTAAAGGCGTGGACAAACGGACGCTCTACTACAAGTACGACGGCCGCTCGGGTTCGCTGGCCGAGGTCCGGGAAAGTCCCTACGAATGGATCGAACTGCCCCTCGGTCGTCTCTCCCCCGGCGCGCATGTGCTTCTGTTCAGCGGCGAGCGGAACCGGGTGGCCTTTGTGGCGGGCGTGCGCGTTGTGGGAGTGTCGTCCGAGCCATTGACCGTGAAGCCCAAACGCATTGCCAACATCTCGTCTGGGGGGGCGAACACGGCTTATTGGGCGGACATGGACGGTTTCGAGATGAATGACGAGGTGCGGCGTCTGTGGGACCCCGCGCCCGACGAACCGGACTGGGAGCGTGCGGAACGGTCGGCGCGATACGCCGGGATTGCGCTGAGCAAAGTGCAGCGGTGGCTGCACGAATGCTGTCTGCCAGTGCGCGACGAGGCTTCGGGACTGTTCCGGCCCACGGGACCCGAGTGGAACTACCGCGACACCGCGGCCGACTGCTATCCCTTCTACATCTGGGCCGCGTACTACACGGACCTGGCAATCCTGGACACGGTCATGGTGGATGCGTTGGAGGCGGAACAGCGCTTGTGCAACCACGTGGACCGCTTGCCGGTGCGCTACAACATGGACCGCGGCGAGAAGATCGTCACGGACCTCGACACCATGATCTTCGGCGCCAGCGAATACGCCAAAGACGGTCTGGTTCCAATCGTCGAGATCACAGGCAAGGACCGCCCCTGGTTCGCGCGCATGCAGGGCATCGTGGACGACATCTTCAAGCACGCGCGGTACGACACGCCTTACGGCAAGATTCCGTCCAAGAACATCGAGGTCAATGGCGAGTTGCTGCAGATTCTGCCGCGATTGTATTGCATGACCGGCGATAGGAAATATCTTGAGTGGGCGCACGTCTTGGCCGACTCCTATCTGCTGCCCGGAGGGTTTGTGCCCAAACGCCTCTCCGACCACGGTTGCGAGATCGTCGGGGGACTGGGACTCTTATTCGCCATCGACTGTAAGGCGGCCCCGGAGAAGTCCGAACAGTACAAGCCGCATATTGAGTACATGTGCGACACCATTCTCGCGCGCGGCACGAACTCGGACGGAGTGATCGTGGGTTCCCTTCAGGACACTCCGGGCCCACACGATAGCGTGGGTCTCCGCGACGGATGGGGGTACGATCTTGTCAGCTTCCTTGACTACGATATGGCTTTGGGGACCAATCGCTACGGCGACGCGATCCACATGCCCTTGACGAATCTGCTGAAACCGCGGTACATGAAGTTCAACTGGGACCATGGCTCACGCGACAACGTGGCCGATTCCGTCGAAGGCGGGCTGTACCTGCTGTACCGCGACCCCGTGCCCGAAGGGTTCCTGTGGGCCGACCGCGAAATCGCCACGATGCTGGTCGACCACACCGACCCGGATCGGTTGTGGGGGGTACACAAGCTGGAAGCCAATACGGTTCGCACCGTGCTCATCCATACGATGCTCCACACGCGGAACACCATCGCGCGGCCGTGGAAACAGGGGCTTCGACTGGGTGCGGCCCCGTGCGGTGATGGCATCTGTCTCTTCCTGAGTTCCGACGAGCCTTACGAGGGCACGATCCAGTTCGACGTCCCGCGCCATCGCATCACGATGGGATTCGAGCAGGATTGGCCGCGGATGAACGCGGTGCCCGAATGGTATACCGTGGAGCCGGACGGGGAGCATGTGTACAGTGTGACGGATGTGGATGCCGGCACGACGCGTGCCGTTACGGGCAAGGCACTCAGTGAAGGGCTGCCGGTACGGGTGGAGGCGGGCAAGCCGTTGCGGTTGGCGGTGAGCATTGGTGGATAGCGAGGTGCAGGTTCCGTCGCCCCTCCGGGGCTCATTATCTGGTGGGGAGCGTGATCCCAGGGTTTCGCTTCGCTTCACCGTGGGCTATCTTCCTGCCGTCCGCTGCGCGGACTCCGGAGGGGGACGGTTTCGGGATTGTGGGACTGAGACGAAAGGAACCAATGTCATGTGGCGTGTTCGTACAGCGTTCTTGTGTGTGCTGGTGGTTGCCGTGGCGTTTGGGTGCGCGCATGAGCCGCCCAGCGCGGTTGGCGTGGGGGAGTTGACCCTGGCCGCTGGTGGCCGGTCCGAGTTTGTCATCGTCCTGGCCGACGATGCCTCGCCATCCATCAAAAACGGGGCGGAAGAACTCCAGCGTTTTCTCAGAGAGATGACGGGGGTGGAACTGCCCATTCGCAATGATGCGCAGCCCATGGGGCCACATGAGATCATTCTCGGGGACAATGCGCACCTCAAGAAGGTGGAAACGGCCATCGACTTCGACGAACTCGGTGACGAGGGCTACGTCATCCGCACGGTCGGGCCCCATCTCGTCATCGCCGGCGGCGCTCTGCGCGGGACCATGTATGGCGTGTATGGTCTGCTGGAAGACCATCTTGGATGCCGGTGGTTCACGCCGGACGTGAGCCGCATTCCCAAGCGTGACCGGCTGGTGCTTCCCGCCATCGACGACACGCAGGTTCCGGTGTTGGAGTACCGCGAGCCATTCACCAAGGACTGCTTCGACGGCGACTGGTGCGCGCGCAACCGCATGAACAGCAGCACGGGCGAACTCGAAGAGAAACACGGCGGCAAGGTGCGGTTCGGCGCGGGCATGTTCGTGCATACCTTCAACCGTCTTATTCCGCCAGAGAAGAACTTCGACGAACATCCCGAGTACTTCGCGCTCGTCAACGGTGAGCGTGTGAAGGAACGTACGCAGCTTTGCTGCACCAACGAAGACGTGGTGACAATCTGCATCGACGAGACGCGCAAGGCTATGCGGAGCGATCCGGAAGCGTTTGTGTACTCGGTATCGCAGAACGACTGGGACAACCATTGCGAATGCGCGAAATGCCAAGCAATGGCCGAAGCCGAAGACAGCCAGATGGCACCCGTTCTCTATCTGGTGAATCGCGTGGCCGAGGCCGTGGAAGAGGAGTTTCCGGGCAAGGCCATCGAAACGCTGGCGTATCAATGGACGCGCAAGGCGCCCAAGACCATGCGGCCGCGCCCCAACGTTATCATTCGGCTCTGTAGCATCGAATGCTGCTTCATGCATCCGCTGGCCACGTGTCCTTCGGAATCGAATCAGGCGTTTGCAGAAGACGCGCGGGGATGGGCGAAGGTCGCGGATCGTCTGTGGGTATGGGACTACGTCACCAGCTTCCGCCACTACCTCGTCCCGTTTCCGAACCTGCGCGTGCGCGACGACAACATTCGGTTCTTCATCGAGAACAACGTGCGCGGCATCTTTGAGCAGGATGTGTACAACACGTTCGACGGAGAGTTGTCGCCCTTGAGTGGATACCTCAACGCGAAGCTCTTGTGGGACCAGAACTACGATGAAGACGTGGCCATCAACGAGTTTCTGGACGGCGTGTATGGGGACGCTGCCAAGCCTATCCGGAAGTACATCGACCAGCTTCATGACAGGGCCGCGGACTTGGATAGCCATGTGAACATCTGGGTCGGACCAATGGAAGCGCCCTACCTCTCCGATCGGTTCCTGGCCAAGGCCGATGCCTTGTGGGACAAAGCGGAGAAGGCCGTCGAGGACGATTCCGATACGCTGTTCCGTGTGCGCACGGCCCGGTTGAGTGTCGACTACGCCATTCTCCAACGCGGTGGCGGCGATCAATTGAGCAGTTGCGATGTCGATCACCCCAATTTCACCATCGCACCCAGACCCGGGGCCGGCAAACGGACCCGCCGGTTTTTCGAGACTGCCGAGAGGGCCAACGTGACGCTATTGGATGAGCACCGCGTGTCCATGGCTCAGTACAAGGCCCAACTCGAGAACTTGGCGCTCAAGGAACCGCGGACGCTCGTGCCGCTGGAGGCTGTCGAGGCAGCCGTCAAGGCAGGCATACGCCGCGAACACTATGAAGGATCGTGGGAGGCGCTCCCGGATTTCGACACATTGACACCCTCGCGAACGGACACGGTCCGCTCTGTCGGCGTCAACCAGAACCTCATTGATCTCCAGTTCGCCCTTCGGTACACCGGCTACTTCCGAGCCCCACGTGATGGGATCTACTGCTTCTATCTCATGTCCAACGACGGCTCCCGGATGACGCTCGGGGCGGGAGATGAATTCGTCATTGACAACGACGGTCTCCACGGGGCGGAACGGCGCACCGGCATGGTGGCGCTGAAGAAGGGCCTGCACCCCGTCACCATTGAGTACTTTCAGGCTGGTGGGCAGCAGTTCCTCACCCTAGAATACGAGGGGCCGGATGCTGACCGGCAGCCGGTCGGCAGTGGGGAGTTGTTCCGGGCGGCGGAGTAGTCCAGGCAGGCAGTAGTCTGAACGACTCTAGTCGCCGGCGGCCAGCTTGGCGAATACTGGGTCGTTGAACGACCATGTGCAGGTGAACCCGTCCACTTCGGCGGTGTACGTGCCGTGGTCGTCTTGCGATACGTCAAAGGCTTCTGCGCGTGTGTCCCCATGGGTCTGCTCAGGGCAACACAGTACCGTCATCGCGGCAACTTCCTCGCCCGTGGCAACGTCGCGGGGTGCGTCATGCAGGCTCAGGATCAAGTCGTCCTCGATGGCGCGCCAGACCTTGAACCGGTGCCGGTTGATGTAGACGGCGTCGCCGCTCGTCTCGAAGACGAACCCCAGTTTGTCGTCCACATTCACCCAGCGCGTTGCTTCCAGTGATTGCGTGACATCGTCTTCCGCTGAATCGCTCGCGTACCCCTCAAACTGCGCGTCCCCGCCCTCCCAATACACGCGCCTGTGGCCGCGGAGGTCCGGGTGTTCTGCGAAGAGGCCGTCGTTCATGATGCTGACGTAGCCTTGGCGGGCATGATCGATGGTGATGTCCTGCAGCGCGAAGAGCCGTTCGTGTACGAAGCTCTTGCCATTCGGGAGCGACGCGAAGTAGACCTGCCTTCGGACACTTCCCTGGGCCAAGTCCTCGATGAGCAAAGCGGATACGGAATCGTGCTCCGGGCGTATGCGGAAGGCGACTTGGTCACAGGTGGCGGCCTTGTCCCGGACGGACACCGTGGCGAGCAATGTGCCGCGGGCGCGGCCGACCAATTTGGTGCCTTCGCGGGTGCATGGCAGTGCCATGGTCGAGTTGCGCCACGAGAAGCTGGAGCGTCCCCTGTCGTGTACGTGAACAACCGTGCTTCCGTGGGGATAGACATGCACCCCGCGCACGGATTGGGTGAATTGCTCGGATGGCGTCGGTTCGGGGCCCGGACCCGCGAGGCGAAGGGCCAGGTAGGCGTTGGCTGCGCTCCAGATAGCCAACTCGCGCATGATCATGCAATCCTGCTGATCACGGCAGTGGCGCGACACTTCCTCGGGGACGCAGCGTCCGCCATGGGCTTCCGACGACCGCTCCAATTGGGCAAGCGTCCGTTCGTGGAGCAAGGCGGCGTCGGGGTCGTTGAGGTACACAGCGGCAAGTGCATGCACCGATGAGGTGGATGCGAGGAACACGTAGGGCCAGTCCATTCCCTGCACGGCATGGGCGATGCCTACATCGTCGCACCAGGTCTTGAATACCTTGTAGATCCTGTCGCGGCCCCAGTGGAAATGGGGCGGAACCTGGTGGCCATATACCCGCGCGGCGCTCTCGGCCAAGCCGGTGAGGGCGATGGAGGCCGATGCGTAGAAGGGATGCACGATGCCGTGATTTTCCACCGTGCCGTCAAAGAGAACAGTACAGCATTCGCCCGTCCATTGGGCCACGGTGCCGGACTCATCAAAGGGTGTGGGGTCAGCGATGTCATGTGGCGTCACGCACGAGCGGAAGGCCCAGCGCTTCGCGCTCTGCCACAGTTCGTCCCAATCCGGAAGATCGGTGAGAAGCATGAGCGAACCCACCAGACCCAGCGCGGTCCAGGCGTTTTCTTCGATCTGTGAGTTGTAGTACACGCCCGATTTCGGCTCCATTTGACCGAATCTCGCGACGTAGTCCGAGGCCACTACGCGCAGCATGGCGCGGTCCTCGTCATCGAGCACGTCCTGCAGGAATGCAGCGGCGAGCACCATGGGCGCCACCGTCGTACCGCACTGGCTCTCCGGGAAGAAGCCTGCGCCGCGTTCGCCCCATTTGGTGTTGCCGGGCGGACGGTCGTTCCAGCCTTTCTCGGGACGCACGCAGTCGGCCGGACCCGTGTCGTGCGTGAAGCAGAGGTACCGCAAGGCGCACCGTGCGTTCGCGCGTAACTCGTCCCGGCTGCATCCGGCGAGCTTCTCATCGAAATCCGGCGAAGATGTGGCCACGGCGATTGTGAGCAGCGGCAGCGCCGTTTCATTGCCGTACCAATGGAGCCCGCCCAGGAAATGGCCGCAGTCCGGTCTACCTGGCCACGGCGCATACACCCCTTCGCTCATGGCGTACCGAATCCATCGCGTGATGATGGTGAGGTAGCGTGTGCTTGCGTCGTTTTCGCCAGGCAGGTCAGTCACATTCGGCAGACTGCCGATCTTGGATGGCATGACGTTTCCTTTCGACTCACATCGGGATTTGCTGGGCTGGCTCGTTTCAGCTCTGGTGGAAGGATGCATGGTTAGGTGGCAGGGGTCAAGGATCTGGCCGAGTGGACCAAGAGGATGGAGTGGACACAGTGGACGGTCGTGAGGGGGGAGGATTGACTGGGGGGATCGGGTGGACTAGGATCGCGCACGGCATGTTTGGAGAGAAACACCGCGGAGGTTGACCGATGAAGATTCTGGCCCTACTCATTCTGGCCCTGTTCCTGGGGACCAGCGCCTTCGCGCAGAAACTCGCGCCCGATTGGGTTAAGGCTACCGACGCTGCAGCGTGGCAGGCGCGCGACTCGGCGGGGGAGGTGGCGTACCGCGGACGGATGTGGATGTTCGGAGGATGGTTTCAGTCCTTCGAAGCGCCTCCACGCGACGTGTGGAGTTCAGCGGACGGCAAGGAATGGACGCTGGTCGCCGAGGGCGCACCGTGGCTCCATAGCGACCTGCCCATGACCATCGCCTTCGACAACAAGATGTGGCTCATGGGGGGGTGGTACAACGGCCGTCTACCCGGTCACTCGGCATCCAACGAGGTGTGGTGGTCGACGGACGGCGCCACGTGGCAGCAATCCACCAAGAATGCGGGATGGACGCCCCGGCTTGCGTCGGCCATCGTGGAGTTCAAGGGCAAGATGTGGATTCTCGGCGGCTCCGAGAACTATTACTTCGGAGATGCCTCCAGCCTGAAGAACGACGTGTGGTCATCGTCCGATGGCGAACACTGGGAGTGCGTCACGGGCGACGCCGGGTGGGCACCGCGTGCGTATCACCAGGCGGCGGTGCTTGGTGACACGATGTATGTGTTCGGCGGGGGCAACTATGTGCCGGATTACGAAGTGCGGAACGACGTGTGGGCCTCCAAGGACGGCGTGAACTGGACTCAGGTGAGCGAGGCCGCGCCATGGCATCCGAGACTGTGGTTCTCGACCGCCGTGTACCGCGGCCACATGTGGGTCATTGGCGGCTGGTCGAACAATCCATCCAAGAATTGGGACGACCTGTGGTACTCCAAAGACGGCGCCACGTGGAAACGCTTGGAATCCGAGGTGATGTGGCGTGAACGCCATGAGCACTCGGTGTACGTGTTCCAGGACAAGCTGTGGGTCGCCGGCGGCATGATCCCGCCGCTGAACAACGAGGTCTGGTCGCTCCATCTTCCAGAAGACTGGTCTGGGGAGGAGTAGGCGAGGGGGTCCTACGCGTTCCAGGCCAGTTCATACAGCACCGTCCCCGGCGCGTCGATCGTATCGGTGAATTCTGTCGCATCCCAGGCCACCAGACGGTTCGTGAATAACTCGGTTACACACGCGCATGGGCGCGGGAGCGTGAACGTCCGAGTCCCTCCGTCGAGGCTATGAAGCGCCAGCAGATTGTGCGAGGCGTACAGCGGCTCCAGTCCATCGCAGTACACGTGCGCGTCCGCACGGCGCGCCAAGTCCCGCAAGCTCCCCGCTGATAGGTTGGGTTGAGGCGCGAATACCGACGTCCAGCCGCCCATCTCCCTCACGGCGAGTTCAGGCGAATCCCCCGGAATCCCCGTGATCTGCTCCACATGGGCCGGATCATACCGGTCCGCCGAGACCACGCCGGGCCCATGCACCCAGACCACCGTCCTGCCATCAATGCAGACCTTACGCACGAGCAGCTCTCTCCGGGCGGCGTCCACATAGAAGAGGTTGGGGAACAGCATGAGCTTGTACCGCGACAGGTCGGCCGTATCCAGGTCCGCGAAGGAAATCGCCTCGTACGGCGCGCCCATGCGCGATAGTCCCGCCCGCTGGCGGTACATGAGGTTGGAGATGATGGGCGCGCCCGCCTCCACGTAGAGCATGCTCTCCGCGTCGACAACCATTGCAACCTCCGCGGCCGGACCGCGCCGCGTCGGCGCAAGCCGTTCCCACAGAACCCGCATCTGATCCAACGCGTCCATCACGTGTTCACCCTCGTACCAGTGGCCGAACATGTCGAACCACCACAGGGACGCGCCCTCGCAGAGGGCGAAGCAGAATTCGCGTCGAAGCCCGGCGATGGCGGCGTCCTCGTCCGGGAACCGCCCAACGTCCCCGACCTGCGCCATGCCCGGTCGAGACGGCCAGGTCGATGTATGGGTCCTGTGATCGATCTCGTGGATGAACCCCTTGCCATGCTGCCTCAGGCTGCCCAACGGCAGCATCTGTCCCGGACCACCCCCGATCTGGCGGTCGTAATAGGACCCCGGCGCCACGAAGAAGTCCAGGTCCGGGCATTGGAACACCCGGTCGAAGTCGAGATGTCCTTTGTGCAGCAACTGTCCAAGCGGGTGCTCAAGGATGTAGCCGTAGAATGTGCCCAATTTGACCCGGTGGTCGAGGATCTCCTGGGCCGCCCCGGCGAAATACTGAATCGCGTCGCCCGTGAGCCACGCGTGAAACCGCCAATACTCCACCGCCAGGCGATCCTCGACGGGGTCCCGGAAGATGCCGTGCGGCGTGCGGTCGCGAACCGACATGGGGGGGACGTCCACGGGATCCTCGTGGCCTCGATCCAGCATCCATTTGCGCCAAGCTGCGCGCCTCGGGATGCTCTCTTCGCCTCGGGAGAAGTCCAGCCATTCGGTGGTGCTGCCACAGGCGAGAATGTAACCTGCCACCAAGCCCGGATACGTCGCTGACATGTGCCGCAGGAACGCCTGCTCGTAGGCCTTGGTTTCTTCGCGCCACGCTTCCGACGCGATCATGCGTCCCTGATCGTAGAACGTATCGCCGTGGCCCGATTCCCCGCCGTGCAGCCTTGTCCACCAACAGGGCGTGTTCAAATCGATTAAGCACAGCAGCTTCGCGCCGGGGTTGGCTTGCTGGATGTCGCCCACCTGTCTGTCGAGCGATTCGAAATCGTAGGTGTCGGGCCCTACCCACACCGGCGGATACGCGGAATAGGGGACGCCAAGGCCACAGTCGGTGTTGGCAGGGAAGAAGCAGACCGTGTCGACCCCGATCCGCGCGAAGTCGCGCATCGTGTCTTCCTGCTGCCGGAACGATCGATACGCGAACCAGCGATCGGTCCCGTTGCCGGAAGCCATGGTCTCACTCATCTCCAAGCCGTTCCGCTGCGTCTACCACACGCCATGATCCGCGCCTACATTTTGTCGCCCAACTCAGGATCGCCGCCACCGTCGCCGTCCAACTGCTCCGCTGCCGACGACCCTGGTGCGGGGAGAATATCGATGCCGCCGGCATCGTCGTGGATTCCTATACGCAGCCCCCACAAGGCTTGGGTCCGTGCGTGTTCAGGGCGATGCCCGCCCGTGTGCAGATAGGTGAGGTAGACCGTGCCGTCCGGGAGCACCATGGGATGTGAGTAGCCGTACACGCTTGAGTCGACGCTATACCCATACCCCTCGCCGGGACCGTTCCACGTCTCGCCGCCGTCGGGGCTGAGCAATACGCGGATGCCGCCCTTCTTGTACGAACCGTGAAAACACGCCAGCACGCCGTTGGGCAGAACGACCAGATGCGGGTCGTAGATGTCCCACCCCGTTGAATCCGAGTGTTCCCACGTCTTGCCGCCGTCGTCGGACCAGCACAGGTCGCCTTCGCGACGGATGACCATGACCAGTCGGCCGCCCGGCAACTCGGCCACGGTGGGCTCGTGCAGCGAATGATCCCGTTTCACCACGGCAGCTACTTCGAATGTCTTGCCCCGGTCTTCCGAGCGCAACACACCGATGGTGCTGTGTTCATGAGATTCGTCGAATTTCCCCTCCGTCACCCACACCAGGGCGCCATCCTGAAGCTGAATGACGGGTCCATTGCCGAAGCCGCCCGCCACGGGCTTGCCCAGAGGATCCGTGGGTTCCGTCCAGGTCTCGCCGCCATCCTTCGAGGTGATGTACTTGATGGTCGTCTCACGCGGGAAGCGGTAGGTGAAGAATGTGCAGATCAACGTCCCGTCGTCGAGTTCCAGGATGGCCGGGTGCCGGTCGTCGTCCTCCGTGTCGGCCAAGGTGACTGGGCGGGACCATGTCAGTCCTTCGTCGTCCGAGTGCATAATGTGGCATCGTCCACCCAGCGGCGCGCGAATGTCGGGCAACCCGATCTTGTGCCACTCCTCGAATCGAGGCAGGCACTCAGGATCCTGGCGAATCTCCTCGGTCCACGGCGGCGTGGCGTGCCACGTACCTGATGTGAAGGTCACGAACCACCGGCCCGACCGAAGCCGCGTCACCCCGGACCAGCCCACGAAGCCGTTGTAGCCTTCGTATTCCTCGGGCTGGTTCTTCCACGGCCCGACGATCATGCTTCTACAGGCACGATACCGCTCAGGTTCAGGTTCACTGCCCACCGTCTTGAATTGGACATCCTGTGCCATAGCTGCCCCCATCGTGAACGCAATTACCACCGCAATCAGCAGGCACCTTGTCTTCATCGGTTGCTCCCCATGATTTTAGACCGCGTCGAGCGCTTGCGCCAAGTCCTTTTCGAGTTCCCGTGCAGGTTCGATGCCTACCGAAAGGCGCACCGTATTTGTGTTGACGCCGAACCCGGTCCGGCGTTCCTCAGGAAGATAGAGCATCGTCGTGAGATAGGGTATACAGATGAGCGACTCCGTTGAGCCCAGACTCACCGCATGGAAGATGACTCGGAGCGAATCGATGAGCTTCTTCGCGTCTTCCTGAGTCTGCCCAACATCGAAGGCCATCATGCCGCCGAACCCACGTTGCATCTGGTTTGCCGCCAACGCGTGGCCGGGGTGCGATTCCAGACCGGGGTAGAACAACCGCGAAACCTTCGGATGTCCCGCGAGGCATTCGGCCGCGACCATCGCGTTCTCCGCCATGGTTGCAGCCCGCAACTCGAAGGTCTTCAAGCCCCGCTCGAGCAGCGAGGCCGAATAGGCGTCCAAGGTTGTGCCGATGGCCTGCCGCGTGAACCAGAGCTGGTTGTAGTGGTCCTTCGAACACGCAATCGCGCCGGCCATGAGGTCGTTGTGCCCGCCCAGCGCCTTGGTGGCGCTGTGTACCACCAGATCCGCGCCCAGCAATAGGGGTTGCTGATGGTAGGGGGTAGCGAAGGTGTTGTCCACCACCAGAAGGGCGCCGACCCGTTCCGCCGCTCTGCGCACCGTCTGGATATCGATGACCTTGCACAGCGGATTGCTCGGTGTTTCCAGGAAGACCATCTTTGTGTTGGCCTTCATGTGGTCGCCGATGGCATCGCTCTCGTCCGCGTTGAGCCATGTAATCTCAACGCCCATCCGTTCGAGAATCAACGAGACTTTGTAGTGCGCGCCATAGACATCGTGGAACAGCACCAGGTGATCGCCTGCCTTCAAGTAGGTGAAATACACCAAGGCGCATGCGGCCATGCCGGACGTGCAGATGATGCAGTCTTCGGCTCCCTCCATCTCGGCCACGACCTGCTCAACTTTCCGCACTGTCGGATTGTCGTCTCGATGATAGGTGTAGCCGTCGACTTCCCCGTCGGTTATCTGGCGAAGCACGTCAAATGATGCATATTCGTAGTTGACGGCGTTCACAATCGGGGTCACCATCGGCCGGTTGCCGTATGGCGTCAGTGGATCCGGATACATACGAAGTCTTCCCTTCCAAGTCGTCCCGCACGCGCAAAGGCGGCGATCAATGGTCGCAGACGTTGTCGCCGGCCCGAAGCGTCCCGGCAAGATACGCGGAAACCAGGGCCTCGGCCGTTTCCGCCGGCGCTCCGAGAATCGTTTCTATCCCCTGTTCCCCGAACAGTTGCTGAGCCCGCTGGCCCATGCCGCCCGCGATGATAACCTTCGCTCCCTTCTCATGCAACCACCTGGGAAGCAGGCCTGGCTCGTGCGCGGGGGGCTTGTGTGACGCGACGCCCACGACCGCGTTTTCTTCAACATCGACAAGCGCGAACGTCTCGCAGTGGCCAAAGTGTGCGCTCAGCTTGCCGCGCGCCAAGGGGACGGCAATCCGGAGCGTGCCGCCCTCTCGCGGCGCCTCTTGGTCGGCCTGTCCGTCCGCGTTGCCCTTGTCGTCCGCGAGAATCCGGTCGACGATCTCGGCAAAAGCCGTGGCACTGGCAGTCGATGCCGAGGCGCCGGCAAAGGGCATTCCCGCATCGCCGGATAGAACAATTTCGGGATCGATGGGGACATCGCCCAGGAAGGGGACCTGCATTTCGTCCGCCAGAGTTCGGCCGCCGCCTGCCTTGAACAGGTCAATGCGCTCTTGGCACTTCGGACACACCAAGCCGCTCATGTTCTCTACGATTCCTTGCACCGGAAGGGAGAGGGTTCCGCAGAACGACACACACCGCCTCACATCCGAAATTGCCACATCCTGGGGCGTGGTGACGATGACGGCGCTCGCCGGCGTGCCGACGAGCTGCGCCACCGCGAGCGGCTCGTCTCCGGTTCCGGGGGGAGAATCGACAACCAGGTAGTCCAGCCGCCCCCACGCCACATCCTTCAGGAACTGGCGAATCACACCGTACTTTCTCGGACCCCGCCAAATCACGGGTTCGGCGCCATCCCGTAGTAGAAACCCAATGGACATGACGGAGAGGTTCGGCATCATCTCCACGGGGACCATCATGGCCCCGTCGTTGGTCACTCCCCGCCCCTCGAGGCCGAGTAGCTTCGGAATGCTGGGGCCGTGCACGTCGACGTCAAGGAGGCCGACTTTCTTGCCGGAGGCCGCAAGGGCGACGGCCAGGTTTGCGGCTACCGTGCTCTTGCCCACCCCACCCTTGCCGGAGAGAACGAGCAGTTTCCGCCCGATGTCTCCCATACGTCCCTGCAGGAGAAGTTCCTCCAGTTCCTGTTCCGATTGATCGTGTTGGCGGCTGTCTTCAACGCATTGTGTCGTCATCACGTGTGCTCCCTAAGGCTTCGTTCTGTTCCAACGACGAAGCGACCCGACCCAGCGCGACGCGCAATTGCTGCCGAGTCAGTGGCTTCGTCCTACGCCGTGACTTTCTGATCTGCGCGCGCTTCATCCGTCTGAACCAAATCATCCAGGACGTCGTCTCGTAGGTGCTCCCAGATGGTCTTCACGAGTCGACCGGTCGGCGTGTCGCCGTATTCCAGCAATGTTTGGCCCTTGATCTGTGCCTCTGTGAACGCAATGTCGTACGGAATGGTCCCCAGGCTTTCGGCGCCCATTCGCGCGGCCAAATCCGCGATCCGCTCCGTCATCGTGGCGTTGAGGTCCGCCTTGTTCACGATCACGCCCGCGCTCACCCGGAAATGGCGCGTCAACTCGAGAATCCGTTCCAAATCGTGGAGACCCGACACCGTTGGCTCCGTCACCACCACCGCGTACCGCGCGCCGGAGATCGACGCGATCACCGGGCATCCCGTGCCAGGCGACCCGTCCATGACAACCAACGGCTCGCGGTCGGGAGCCGCTGTGCTGTCCGCAGCCATGCCGCGGACCAACGTTACCAGCCTTCCCGAGTTCTCCTCGGCGATGCCCAGGATGGCATGGGTCATGGGGCCGAACCGCGTCTCGGATTTGAACCATTTGCCGTTCACGGCATCACAGCTTGAGATTGCCATGGCGCCGCACACGATTTCGCATGCGCCACATCCCTCGCATACATTCGGGGAGATGATGCATTTGCCGTCTTCCGTCCGGCTAATGGCATTGAACCGGCAAACCGAGAGACATCTGCCGCAGCCAGAGCACGCGTCCTGGTCGATTTCGACCGACACGCCGCCCACGAAATCCCCCTCATCGACCACGACAGGTGACAGGAGCAGGTGGAGGTCGGCCGCGTCCACATCGCAATCCGCCACGACAGCATCCTCGGCAAGTTGCGCGAAGCAGGCTGTAACTGATGTCTTGCCCGTGCCTCCTTTGCCGCTGATGACCACGATTTCCGCCGGTCGTTGTACGGTGGGATCCGGCTTCGTTGCTCGCGCTGGCTGTCCGCCGGGTTTGAAGAGCGGGCGAATCAAGTCCCGCTTCACCGGACGCTTCTTTGCGGCCAGTTCCAGTGCCTTATCGAGAATCTCTTCGAAATGCTGCCGGTAGGAGGGGAGACGTTTCACGGCCAGGTCACCTACGGAATAGGCTTCCGCAATCTCTCTGGCATCCGGGATCTCGCCCACTATCGCCAGTTGTGCTTCTTCGCAGTAGGCCTTCAGGGCACGGTCGTCGAGGCCAGCCCGGTTCACCACAATGGCCGGCTCTTGGCCTATCTCCCGGCACATGTTCACCGAGAGCTTCAAATCGTGCAGTGAAAACGGGGTCGGATCGGTCACGAGAAGGCACAGATCGGCCCCTGTGACGGTCTCCACCGCTGAACACGCGGTTCCCGGCGGCGAATCGAGAATGGTCATCCCGATGCCTGCATGCTCCTTGAGTGCATGGATCAAGCGCGGAGACATGCCGCCGGCACCTGTCTTCAGGAGTCCGTAGTGGAACGCAATGTCTCCGCTATGGCCGTGCTTCAACTCGCCGATGACGGTGTCGTCCTCAATGACGGCCCCGTTCGGGCACGCCAACACGCACGCTCCGCACGCGTGGCATAGGGATTGAAACAACAGCACTTTCCCCTTGATGAGCGCCAGTGCGTTGTAGCGACATGCTTCTGCGCATTTGCCGCACGACGTACATCGGTCTTCATCGAATCGAACCGGTTGCCGAACCGTCATCGGGACCGTCTCTATGATTTCCGGCTTCAAGAACAGGTGCCCGTTCGGCGCCTCGACGTCGCAGTCGAGGTAGGTCACCGCTTTCCCGCGGTCCGCCGCAATCGCGGCCAGATTGGTCGCGATGAACGTCTTGCCAGTTCCACCCTTGCCACTCGATATCGCGATATTCATGGTTGCAATTCCTTGCAGGAAGTAAGTGTTTCATACAGACCGACAAGACGGGCGCCCGCGCGCCTTCTCCGTTCCACCCACGGACCTTTCCGGCGCTGCACATCCGCCAGTCTCCGAGCTTCACGAATGGGAGAGCAGCCAACTACCGGCCCTCTTCCTCCAACTGCCGGATCCGTTCCTGCAGTTGCGTCATCTGAGCGGCCATGGCCTCGGCTTGCTCCTTCAGGAGAGTCACTTCGTCCTCTTTACTCAAGGTCGCTTGCGGTGATTGAACTGGCGCGCTGGCGGATGGTGCAGGGAAGCCTGAGGCCACCCCCATTCCCATGCCGCGGCCCATTCCGCGGCCGCCACCACGTCCCATACCCATGCCCCGGCCCATGCCCGGGCCAGTGTTTCCGAGAGACGCCGGCTGAGACGAAGCGGGTGCCTCCGGCGAAGCATCCGATTCACCGGGCATTCCGAAGTGACTGACAACATTCGGTGCGTCTGTGGCACTCAGCGTGCCGGCCTGGAACTGGCGTAGCGTCTCACGCACAGGTCCCGAGCATCCGACGACTATCTGGACGCCGGCCGCCGAGAGTGCCTGGTGGGCGTTCGGACCGCAGTTTCCGGTCAGGACGAACTGCACGCCTCGCTCGGCCACCAACTGGGCGGATTGAATCCCCGCGCCACCGCCAAGGGCGGCATTGCCATTCTCGACGGCATCGAATGCCATCGTTTCCGGATCGACGATCAGAAAGAATGGGCAACGGCCAAAGCGGGGGTCCACTTGGGCTTCAAGAGACGCGCCCGTGGCCGTGATTGCGATTCTCATGCCAAACACTCCTTTCTCTGTACCGCGTGGTTTCCTCTGCGCAAGACCAGATGGCCCACCTCGCACCCGAGGTCCTGCGCGATCACCGGGCACTTCGCCTTCAGCGCGAAGAAGATGTCCTTCTCCGCTGTGCTCAGTGTTTCGTAGTTTCCTTGTCCCTTGGCGATGACGAGGTCGGCCTCGTCGAAGCGGCGGCGAAAGGCCTCGCTGCACTGCTCGAGAATTGTGCCGGGTACATCCGAACCGTTGGAGATCACCTCGGCCACTTGTGGGAGGCCGGCCACCAGTGCATCCTCCAACGTGGCGTCGTTGATCACGGGGCCGCCTCGAACGGCCACCGTGACTCCACCGGCGGGGAGTTGCTCGACGAGCAGGCGGTCGAGAACGATTTCTCCGGCATTGTCCGCCAGGTAGAGGATGCGATTTGCCGAGGAGATTGCGTCCGCGAGTTCATCCACGTCTCCCTCGAAGGGGTCCGTAGAGGCGCCTGCGATTGCGCCGGCCACATCCAACGCTCCCACGTCACTCTTCACGGCAACGTCGATGATGTTGCCGGCGATCGCCAGCCGCACGGCCATTTGAAGCGGATGATCCGAATCTCTCACCTGGGCCTCCAACTCCGGGTACAGCGAGAGGGCCAAGCAGTTCGATTCGTCCTTCATCGCCCGGTAGGGGTCGCCTTCGCCCACTCGTTGGCGGATGAACCGGTGAATCCGGTAGCCCATCGCCGGCGGCGACTCGCGCAGGTCCATTTCGCTCACGGCCCGGAGTGTCTCCCGGATCACCTGCTCGTGGACCGTCTCGTCGTCGGTCGCCCGGCGAACCGCATCCAAGGCCTGCCGCACAAAACACGGAATGCAATCGAAGAATGTTCTCATCTATACCCAGTGACTTTCTACGTTTGCGTTGCCCGCACACTCGAGGCCCCCCGAGTTGAAGGAATCAAGCGCGCTCTCCACGGAGCCCGCCGCCCCGATGTACACCTTGACGCCGCCTGCTTGCAGCGCCGAGAAGGCCTTCGGACCCACGTTGCCCGTGATCACGGCCTCGACATCCAACTCGACCGCGTTCTGGGCGGCTTGGATACCGGCTCCTTGGGCTGCGTTCAGATTCTGCGTGTTGTCGTGGGCCTCACATTCGCCCGTCTCGTTGTCCACGACCAGAAAGAATCGTGCCCTACCGAAGCGCGCATCCACCTCGCTCGACATGTCAGGTCCCTGCGATGTAATTGCCACTTTCATGGATTACCTCCCGTCACTGCGCGCACGTCGCGGCGGTGAATGTGGTTGGTCAGATGCAGTTATTCTGGTGACCGGCGCTCGGGACTGGCCACTGCTGTGTGTAGGGAGGAGCAAGATGTGCGCCAAGGGAGGGAGGCTTCTGGCCATGACTTCTAAAGCGTTATAGATTGGGAGGTTGTAACAAGTCGGGTTGGATTCATGCCAGAGGGTGTTCGTGCAGTATGCAGCTTCGGGAAAGGCGGACTATTGCAAATTGCACGATCTGGCCGTAGTCATGAAGTCTCGCTATTGTCCCGGGAATCGGACTCCAAGGCCTTCAGTTTCCGGTAAAGGGTGCTCGGGTTGATGCCCAGTTCTCCGGCGGCGGCCTTGCGATTCCCATGATGGCGGCGCATGGCATCCGTGATGTGGATATTCTCCAGAGCGGCCAACGTCATCCCCCGCCACCGGTTTGGCGCTTTCGCTTGGGCGCGACCCTGAAACTGAGACGGGAGATGGCATGTGTCAATGAGCCCTTCCGGGCACAGCACAAAGGCATGTTCGATGACGTTCTCCAACTCGCGGACGTTGCCCGGGAACTCGTGGGCCATCAGTGCCGCCATGGCTGATTCCGACACACCGATGATTGCTTTGCCGCGCAGGCGGTTGAATTTCCCCACGAAGTGGTCAATCAGCAACGGGATGTCTTCACGGCGTTCCCGGAGCGCGGGCAGCCTCACGCATACCACGTTGATCCGGTAGTACAAGTCCTCTCGCAATGCGCCCTCGTGTACCAAGGTGGCCAGACTCTTGTTGGTCGCAGCGATGACGCGCACATTCACCTTGAGTGATTCAACGGATCCAAGCGGCTCGATGGTGCCTTCCTGCAGGGCACGAAGCAGCCGCACCTGGAGGGCGGGAGACGTATCGCCGATTTCATCAAGCAGGAGCGTGCCGCCGTGGGCCAAGGAGAACCGTCCCGGCTTGTCCTGGCGGGCGTCGGTGAAGGCGCCCGCTTTGTAGCCGAACAACTCGGACTCCAGCAACGTGTCCGGCAATGCGCCACAGTTCACCGCCACAAACCGGTTGTCCCTGCGGAACGACAGCTCATGGATCGCCTGGGCGACCAGTTCCTTGCCGGTCCCGCTCTCTCCCTCGATCAACACGGCGCAATCGCTCTCGGCAATCTGCGGAAGAATATCAAACAGTTGGCGCATGGCGTGGCTTCGGCCGATGATGTCGACGAAACTGTGTTTGTCTTGCAGTTCCTTGCGCAGTTCCTCGACCAGGCTGAGATCGCGGAAGGTTTCCACGCCCCCAATGACCTTGCCGTCGGCATCCCGCAGAATGCCTGTCGAGATGCTGATGGGAACCCGGCGATTCCGCGCATCGACGATGTAGACGGCCTTGTTGATCACCGGACGGCCCGTGTCCAAGGTTTCCCTCAACGCACATTCTTTCTCGCAGACGCTCGAACGGAATACGTCGCAGCAGTGCTTCCCAACCGCTTCCTCGGACGGAACGCCTGTGATTTCCGCGGCGGCGCGGTTGAATGTTGTGATGCGCCAGTCCTCGTCAACGGTGAATACACCGTCGGAGATAGAGTCGCTAATCACATTCTGAATCTGTTCTTGCCGCTGATCGTCCATCTTGGTCCTCAGGCTGCCTCATCTTGGTCCGGAAGCTGGACTGCTCGTTCCAGACCCCACGCGCCAATGTGCATTGTAGGGTCTGAGGCCCTCGCTTTTCATGTTTCGACGAAATGCCGTACCTTCGTCGGGATTTTCACGGTCCCCAGCAGTGTTCTCGCGTGTGAAGGAGATAGGGCGGGGGACATGTTGTCTCACGTTGCCAACGCTCCAACGGGAGGGATCGTACGATGCCCACTTCCAAAGGCAAGGAAGCATCCCCAAACGCGAGTCACTCCATCGGCGTGTCGGCACTGAGCTGGCTGGAACGGCTTCGCACGGATGATTTCCAGACGGACCCACAACTCAAATCCGAGGAGAGCCGGAAGAAGGTCATCATGCTGGCCGCATGCAGGGACCGGGCGAAGCTCGTGCGCATGTTGATCGACACCGGGAGCGACCCGAATACGCGTCTGGAGTACGGCGCGACACCTCTGATGGCGGCTGCCACATGGAACAGTGTCGACGTGTGCCGTCTGCTGCTGGATGCCGGCGCGGAACCCGACTTCAGGGACGAGGAGGGTATGACGGCTCTCGATATGGCCGTTCAGATGTGCCACAAGGACATCATCCGGATGCTTGAAGACGCGGGCGCGCATCGGAGCGAGGAACTGGCGCAGAATCACTGAGTGATGCCGTGGTGTCCGTGCGTTCTACTTGATCTCAACCTGGATTTCCCATATAGAGGAGTCATCTTGAGATCGGAAGGGAACTTCTGCCCCCCGATGAATAAGGGGGATTCCCAGGGCGACGGCCCAGGACAGCCAATGGGTGAAGCGAGAGGCCCGGTTGCGGGTCGAACGAGAACGATGACGGGAGGCACGCCATGAGCCGCACGCCCCGATTTGACGCCGATATCACCAACTCCGAGGATCTTGTCAAACGCCATGACTGCCCGTGTTGCCTCACCCGCAGACGATTCATCGGAAGTGCGGCTGTGGTCGCGGCGGCATCAGCGATGACGGACGGGACGGCGTTCGCGGAGGCCGTCGACGGTGGTGCAGCAACGCACGAAGCCACAACAGGAACGATCAGTATGAATTCCACACTGCTTCCATACGATCACGTACCTCCGGGATTCGAGATGGTCATCGGAAACAGGGATGTGGAGATGGGCAGGGTCTGGAACCTCTGGTTCAACGTGACCCTCTCCGACGACCCCAGGCACTGGGACGGCAACATCCGCGCCATCAACGCCATGCAGAAACGTCTGGATGATCTCGCCGACGGTCATCGCCTGATCCGGGCCCATATGGCCGAGTTCTGCCGCGACCACTCCTCTTTTCCCAACAGCCTTGACCGGCTATGTGAAGAAATCGGCACGTCGACGGTGTCCGATCCTCCGGCCCTGGGTTGTGAGGGCCGCGGTCTGCTTGAGAGTCTGGGATACCACCAGGAAGCTAACGTAGACAGAGACGTTCGGGCCGGCCTCCAGGCCATCTCCGTGGCTCTACAGCGATGGCGCGATCAACAGAAGCCATCAACTGCAACGGATCGCCAGGTGTCTTTCCTTCTCGGTGAATACGCCACGACCAAAGACGCGTTCGCGGAGCGGTTGATTGCGGTCCTGGGAACCGACGACGATTCGATCGCCCCGTTGCGCGATCTCTCCTGGGAACAATGCCAAGCTACAGGCGAACAGGTTCTGAGCGAATGGCGTCCCTTCAAATGCTTCGACTGCCCTGGGTCCGATGAGGCGCACCCCATCTGCAAGTGTTCCTACACCATGCTTGCGCGCGCGGGAATGCTCTGTGCCAACGATTCACGGCCGGATGGACCACCGGAGAGGCTGCAACAGATCTTCGTTCAGGAACGTGTTCTGGTCTATGCGTCGGCAGTCAACGCATGGCTGTCCGACGATCGACGGCGGAAGCGCCCTCCGTTTCCGCCCATGGCGTCCGTGTCCAAGAGGGAGGCGGCGGACATCTACCGCAGTGTCCTCAGATCGCTCGGCGAGAAGGAACCGGCAAAGGTCTGGCTGGCGACGTGCCTGTTGAAGACGATCGTCGGAAGCCGGCGCTCGCGCGGAAGCAGAGAACTGATCGACGACTTCCCGGAACTCACCAGATCATCCTTGCCGGTGTGATTGATGCCGCTGTCCGCCACCAACCGCCTCACCGTGCGCGGCCACGATGTGGGCTACCGCGTCTCAATCCGGTACAGGTGCGTCTTGGTTCGCAGGAACAGGGCCCGGCCCGAGACGGCGGGGGAAGCGAGACAGCCTTCGTCCAACCGATTCGTCGCAAGCACCTCGAATTCCCGGCCGGGCTTGAACACGGTTGTCTCGCCCTGCATGTCGGAGATGTACAATCGTCCGTCTGCATACACCAGCGACGCCATGAAGTTCCCGCCGATGCGGTCTTGCCACACTTCCTCGCCCGTCGCCGCTTCCAGACACGCCGCCACGCCATCGTTGCTGACCAGGAAGATCAACCCGTCCGCCAGAATCGGCGACGGTTGCTTGGGAATCGCTCGGCCGTCGACTTTCCATGCCACGTGCGTATCCGTAACGTTGCCTTGGCCGTCGAGGCGCACGGCCCACATCTCCGACTTCCCGTGACCGGTCGTCAGCAACGCCAGCCCGTCGCCGAATAGGGGTCGCGCCGATGCCGAATGGCCCCCGTGCTCGGCGGTCCAGATCTCCTTGCCCGTTCGTGGATCGTAGGCGAACATGGCTTCCGCGCCCAGGCTGAGCAGTTGGGGGGCGCCGTTCGCGTCCGCCACCAGCGGCGTGCAAAATGCCTTGCGGTAGTCGCCGTCCCGCTTCGGCTTTCCGTTCGAATCCAGGTCGTCCCACTCGGTCGACCGGTCGGTCTTCCAGACGGTCTCGCCGGTCTGTTTGTCGAGGGCTGTGGTGTACTGCTGGTCCACGCCGTCGAACGTTAAGATAAGCAAGTTCTCGAACACGACAGGGGACGATCCCGGACCCCGGTAATGGCGGCAAGGCAGGTCGCGCCGTTCCCAGATGGCGTCACCCGTAGCGGCGTCCAAGCATGCGGTTCCGTAGCTACCGAAATGGATGTAGACCCGTCCAGGCTCCAACACCGCCGACGGCGATGCGTAGGTATTGATGTTGTTGCCCAGAGGTTCCGGATTGTCCTCGTGAAACACCTTGCGATTCAGGCGGATGACACCCGTGGCGGCATCCACGCAGATGATGAAGAAATCATGTCCTTCCTCCGTTGCGGCCGTCAGCCAGACTTGCCCGTCCATGATCACCGGTGTCGACCAACCGTGATGGGGGATAGGCGTCTTCCACGCGACGTTCTCCGTCTCGCTCCACTGAAGGGGGAGTCCACGGGGCGTTGTGTCGCCCGGCGCCGAGGCGTGACCGTTGTGCCAGGGGCCGCGGAATTCCGGCCAGTCCGTTTGCGCGATGGCGTCAGCGCCCTGCGAGCACGCCACGGCAACACCTATCGCCAACACCGCACGCCATCGTCCCACCTTACACGCGAAAAGACCTGTCATCATGCGCCTCCTGTGATTCACACCAAACAAAGCAAGTATAGCCGACTGGGTTGCAGAAGTCCGAACCGCGCGTTGGGTCGCGAAAGAAGCCAGGGACAGACCCGTCTCGTCCGCCTGCGGCGGACTCGCTGGGGTCAGTCCCGCTCTTTCGCTTGTGTTGTTGGGTATGTCTTCGATTGAACGGGAGGCAGGCACCTCGTACAATGCTTCCCGTCCTCCTTTTCCCGGATCGCAGTTCGTCATGCGGCGTGTATCGCGCGTGGCCACGAACCACAAGGAACCGTTTCCCATGCCTGAGCCGACGATGAAACCGAAACGGCGCATCCTGCGGCGCGTCTTGAAATGGACGTTCCTCACCGGCGTCGCGTTCGTGCTCATTCTGTGCGTCACCCTTGTCATCGTCTTCCGAGGCCCTGTCTACAACCGCATCGTGCGCTTCCCGCGCGAGGCCAAGGCGTGGCAGGCTATCCGCGACGCCCGGACCGATGTGTCCCTCGACGATGGGTGGACCGAGTACCGCGGTGTGTGTCACAGCCATTCCGAGTTGTCCCATGACAGCATGGTGCCCTTTGAAGAGATTCTGCGGGTCATGAAGGAAACGGAACGCGATTTCATCTGCATGTCGGACCATTGCGACGAGAATCTGGCAGACTATTCCAAGCAGTGGAAGGGCGTGAAAGACGGCGTTCTATTCGTGCGCGGGTATGAGATGGGCTACGGATTCATGCCCTGGGGATTGCCTGACGACACGGTGCTGAAGAAGGATGAAGATCCCGAAGTGTTGGCCGGTCAGATCGAAGAGCGGGGGGGGCTCCTCTTCTACGCCCACACCGAGGAGGATCGGCGTTGGGACTTGCCCGAACTCGACGGCATGGAGATCTACAACATCCACACCGACGTGATCGACGAAGGGAGCGGCTTCATCGAGAAGCTGATGCCCGATGTGGTGTTGAGTATTCGGAGCTATCCCGACCAGGTCTTCCGCACCTTCTTCGACCGGCAGACGGCCATCCTGGAGAACTGGGACCGCCTCAACCGCGATCGGAAGATTGTGGGCATCGCCGCCAACGATTGCCATCAGAACAACGGGTTCGTGGGCACCTATACGGACAGAGGCACCCTGCTGGTGGAAGACACCAGTCCGGACGAGGTCGGTGACTATGAATTGAATTGGTGGAAGCGGACCTTGCTGCGCGTGTGTTTCGGGCCTCTGGA
>JAAEQP010001733.1 GCA_024231375.1 bacterium
ATTCGTAGAAGACAGCTTTGGCCGTCTGATGCGTGCGCACGCCCAGGAAGTCGGCCACGTCCTCAATGGTTTTGCAGTTGGGTGTGTGGACCTTCTCGAGGGGCTGGGGCTCTTCGGGGTAGCCCTCAATGACGCCTTCCGCGACTTCCAGGTTCGCCAGAGAGGAGCCGTCCTCGCTGATGACGATGGTGTCTTCGCCGGCTTCGCACAGCAGAATGAATTCGTGCGCCACCTTGCCGCCCATCATGCCCGTGTCGGACTCAACGGCCACCACTTCGGGAAGCCCGGCCCGTGCGAACATGCGCTCGTACGCCGTATAGCATTCCTGATAGTACGACTCGAGGTCTTCCTGGGTGGTGTGGAAGGAATAGGCGTCCTTCATGGTGAATTCGCGGACGCGGATGAGACCGCCACGAGAGCGCGGTTCATCCCGGAATTTCGTTTGGATCTGGTAGACGCAGAAGGGCAACTGCGCGTGGCTGTTGATTTCGTGGCGGCAAAGGTGCACCACGCCTTCCTCGTGCGTCATGGCGAGCACCATGTCGTGACCCGTACGATCCTTGAATCGCACAAGTTCGGAGCCGACGGAATCATAGCGGCCCGAGTCGTCCCACAGTCCGCGGGGTTGTGCCAACGGCATGAGGACTTCCTGTCCGCCGACGCGGTTCATTTCCTCGCGGA
>JAAEQP010001734.1 GCA_024231375.1 bacterium
AGGCCGCGAAAAGGCCAGGGACAGACCCGTCTTCGTCCGCCTACGGCGGACTTCGCTGGGGTCAGTCCCGGCGTTTCCGCTTCTGTCTTCGGGCGCATATGGCCTTTTCAACAGATCCGCAGACACGTCGGAGTCGGCCCTTCCAAGCAGGTACACGTTCAACGCGGCGGGACAACACAGGCTATCACGCGGAGAGCAATCAACTTACGCATTGGGTCCTTCCCGATCTGCATGTCCTTTCGAAGGCACCCGCATCATCATCACGATCCCGCCCACAAGGAACATGGGTCCCAGGATGAGCAGTGCCGGCACTGTCACCGAATCTGTCGCGAGTTCGACGGCCATCGCCACAGTGACCACAAGCCCACACAAGGCTATGAATGCCCCTACAGCTCTCATTTGGCGATCCTCCCAGCCTCTGTTCCGTCCCGGCCTATCCCATGCGCCCCTAACCGGTCTCAAGTCCAAACAGCCGCCGCACGTCAGGACGCGTAAGCACATAGTACTCCCAAACAAGCAATCCGAACAGAAGCATGCACATAACGACCCCCACGCCTTTCGGAACGTATCCGACCTTCGCGCCGAACAACGTGAAATCGATTGGCCCCGAGTAGCCCAACATGAGAACACCCACAATCGCGATTCCCACCATGCCAATCCATATCAGAACAAGCCCGCATGTGCGCCATCCACGGCTCAGCCTGAGCAGGCCCGGACCTACGAAGAGGCCAAGGACTCCGAAGTTGAGGTTGATGCTGCTGTGCAATAGCGCCATGAGCACTTCGAGGACGGCCAAAACGCCTCCCAGAATGAACAGGTAAGCCACTACTTTCAGGGGCGTTGGTATCTGTGGTCTAACTTCCATCATCACTCCTTCCCGGTAAACGTTGCCTCGCCATTCCTCATTCGCACCAGATGTTCCAGTTCTTAACCTCTTCGGGCGGCCGGTTCTTCTTGATGTGCATCACAAGATTGAGTATGTCAGACAGGTTCTTGTCGGCTGAATACTTGCCCGCCTCCTCAGGAACATAGGTGCCCAGAAACTTCCGCCCGTCCACAAGCTCGATGGAGATACTCTGGTTGTGGGCGGTACCGATACCCCGTATCTGCTCCTTCTCGAGGATGCGGATGATCTCGCCTGTATCGATGGTGTTGCGGCCCGGATGCCCGGCTTTCATCTGTGAAGCAGACTGAGTGCTGGCCCCAGGCTCACCCTCGGTCCCCTTCCCCCCGGTTCCTGGTGGGTTCCCTGAACAACCTGCCAAGACCACGCAGAACACGAAACACAGACTCATACAAGTTCTCATGTTCTTCCTCCGGTCTGTTCAACCACGTATTCCGTCACTCCCCAACCACCGCCACATGCATACGCGGCACAAGAATCCGCGATCCTCCCGCATCTGCCTCAACCGACCCGCCAGCGACCACGTGCGGCGTCTTGCTTCCCTGTAATGCCCCGATCGCCACGGTTCGATCATCACCAAAGTTCGCGATTACAACGTACGTACGTCCATCGGCGCCCGTGACACGCACGCCCCGGACGTCGGGCGCGTCCGACTGGAACGGTATCGGAGGATTTCCATCCACGAGTCGTACCGTTTCCTCTTCGGTGACGCCACACAACACAACCGCGCCCAGATCGAACAACTCCTCGCCGGCGTCATGCGCCTCGAACCCGGTTTGGCACCCCATGCAAATCTCGTCTACGTGCAAGTTGCCGTCGCCCCGCTCGGCGTGCAGTTGATGCACGAGGGACCGGATACCGACTTGCCGTCCTGCTGGCCGGTTCACGACAAGATCCGGACCATACACCTTAACAACGCACAAGCACGAGTCGATGTTCAGCCAATCCCCTGCCACGCTCCGCGCTTCCGCCTCTTCCGGACACCCGTCGAGTTCAAGCCGTCCGCCTGCGTGGCGATAGGTTCGTTGCATACCGTTGAACACGTCGTTCGGAATCTGCAGAAAGAGTCCCTTCACCTCGCGTAACCATGTCCGTGTGCGAACGCGGGCGCGTTGGAGGACCACCATGGTCCGGTCGTCGGGCAGCGCGACACATGCCAAGTCGATAACGGCGGCTTCGCCGGGGAGTTCGCCTTCCGCCAGTCCATCGCGGGTATGGATGCGCACCTGCCCGCACGTGGCGAATCCGCCGGGGAAGGATTCGCACTGGACCCACTCGCACTGAGCATCGTTGGTGACGCCCGTGCCCCGGATGCGCGCGCCCAGGTTGCCGCGCCATTCGACCATGGAACTCGCGTCCGGCGGCACGCATAGGCCCTGTGGCGGTTCACCCGCCCGCCATGTCCACGACGCCATCCGGCGTTGGCCACGCGCCAGTACAGACCCGTGGTATTCGTCCGACCAGTCGCGGAGGACCGGGGTCGATACGGCCTCTGCCCCACGCCCCGCCGGTTCCGCCAGAAGCCGATGCCAATACGCGCCCATGGACAACGATACGGCGCGATCACCCTCAAGCCGCGTGTAGTACAAGGGCGAGGCGGATTCCAACGCCGCCAGCCGCGTCGAAAGAAAGGCATTGTCCTCCGAGGCGGCAGATTCAGATTCAAGAATCCCCAGCCAGCCCCGCTCAAAGCCCTCGGTATCGTCATCGCCAAACCGGTCGCGCGCCAAGAGCCACGTGGGAATGGCGTAGTCCTGGCAATAGCAGTAGCGGACGCGCGTGTCGCCGCCAATGCGCCACAGGCGGCCATCGTCGAAGGTGCAGGTCTTGACCAGCTGCCATAGCTCGCGCGCGTGGTGATAGAGTCCTTCGGGCGGCGCCCAGCCGTTGGCACGACACGCAAAGTGCATCATGGCGATATTCGACAGGCAGATGACCATGTACCCGACATTCAGATAGCCGTGGTGATTGCACGCCATGGTGTCGAACATGTTTGCGCCTATGTGCCAGTCCGCTACGGTTCGACCGGCAATCAAATTCCGGTTCTCAGCGTCCGCTGGCGCGGAGATGCCGTTCACGAGAAACCGCGTTCCCTTGTCGAGATATTCGTCGCGCCGCGCAGCATCTGGGACCATTCGGGTCGTCCGGTGCAGAAGACACCCGTTCCAGATATTGCTCTCGGGTTTGTTGTCGTCGACCAGCCCTGCCACGATCTTGTAATGGTCCAGCAGCCAGTCGCTCTCGGACACCAGCACGCGGCGGAGCAACTCTCGGTCCGACTCGGGAAGGAGGTCTCCCAAGGCGTCAATTCCATGCGCGAGGCGTTCGAGACACAATGCGCTGATCCACGAATGCCCCCACGGTTCGCCGTCGGTGGTCGCGCCGCCGTTCGCGTGATGACTCGTCACGGTGAACCGCACCATGCGCAACGCCCAGCCCAACATCTCGTCCCGGCTCATCCCGGCACGCGCGGCGTCCGTCTGCGGTTCAACCGCCAACACCGCGAAGGCCGCCGCGGCCGTGGCATTGGCCTGCATGGACCAATGTCCATGGTCCCCCGGGCCGAAACACCCCGACGCCTTGTCGTCCTGCATTTGGTACAAGTATCGTTTCATCGCGGCCGGCCACCGTTCCAGCCGCCGCAGATACAATACGCGCAGGTCATCTTCCATCACGATTCCCCCTTGGAACCAATCTCACTCCGCATGCCGCACAGGGACAAATCCGTCACTTCAGTCTACAACACCTCGGCGGCAGCTTCACTGCTGTCCGCTGTCTCTTCGTCTCGCTCAGGCGCAAGTCCTACAAGGACGAAGCTCACGATCATCAGCAAGTACCAGGCGGTGAGCTTCTCCAGAGGCACCATACGCCAGCCGTCCGTCTGGAACGGATAGAGCCAGACGCCGGCATAGGTACCAACGTTCTCCCCAATCCATATCTGACCCGCGACAACAAGCCATACCAGTATCAGCGGTATCGTGAGGCACCGTTGGCAGATTGTGACCGAGACCTTACAACGACCGAAAAGGACCACGCTTCCGACCAGCAGCAACACTCGGAAATCGGGCACGAAGTGGTGGGTGAAGAAGTTCACGTAGATGAGCGCTGCCAATAGAAATGCGGGCAATCGCCTTGGGTAGCGGAGCAGCCGGACACGCAGAAGTTTCCGCGCCCGGACCAGGTAGCTCGCCACGGCGCCGTACATGAACCCCACGAACAGAGGAACGTTTCCGACGCCCATCACGAAGGGCTCCGGATACTGCCAGGAGTGAATGGCCTCGGAGGTTTTGAAGTACTCCATGCCCATGGCCAAGACATGAAACAGGAGAATGACCAGCGCTTCGCGCCAGGATTCCAGTTTGAACAGGAGCATGGCAGCCTGGATGCAAAGGGCGTAGAACAAGAGGAAGTCGCAGCGATGCATCCATGTCAGAGGGTACCAGTACCGCGTGGCCAGGATCGCGGCAAGCAGAGCCACGCCGAAGATGGACGCGCTGAGTTGGGTCAACAGGATATGAAATGCCGTTCGCACAGTGCTTCGCTCCAATTGCCCTGAATGGCCTGCGATTGCTTTCGAACATCCACGGCTGTCGCGGCGCGAGGACGGAAATCATCTCAGGCGACCACTGAGTAGCGATGAAGAACTCCACCCCAACGTCATCCCGAGCGAAGTCGAGGGATCTCTTGTAGGTAGGCGCTCGC
>JAAEQP010001735.1 GCA_024231375.1 bacterium
GCACAAGCAATTGCCGTGGTCGCCGTATCCTCGGCACGGAGGTACACAAACGTGGAGAAGCCCATGTGGACCCCAACGCCAATGTCAACCGCGTCACCCTTGCAACACAAGTCCCACTTGGTCCCGAGCGGATACTTCGCCGTGGACTGGTTGTGACCCACCAGCGTCGAGGTCATGTCCTTGATGTTGTCGATTGGGGGCGGAACGGCGGGGCCTGGCCACCGATCGTACAGAACAATGCCCGCAACCGTAATATCTGAATCAGCCATATTTCTAACCTTTCCTCAGTTGCCTGAGTTGGATTCCTTGTGTCACCGGCCTAGTCAGCCAGCAGGCCGATGGCGCAACTCACGTTGCCCGCCGACGCAACAGTCAGGCCGATGGGCGTGTTGCCGAGGTCCGTCGCGGCCATGATGTTGTCGCCGATCTGGAACGAGTCCGCCGTCGGGATGTCGCCCGCGAGGCCCGCACAGATGGAGATGGGCGCAACGCCACCGCACCAGAACCAACCGTAGTAAGCGTTGGTTACAGCCGACATTGCGATAGCACACAAGCCACTCGGCTCGGAAGTCGTGGTCGCGGCGTCGTTGGTCACGGTATACATCTGGGTCGCCGTGCCGTTCTCGCTCGCGTCCTCGGGGCAGCAAACGCACTTGTTCGTGCCAGCCGCACAGGAAAGCGAGATGTCCGGATTCTGCGTACCTACCAAGAGGTAGATCAGGGTGTAGTTGCCACGGGGAACGCCCGTGCTGCCCTTCTGGAAGCCCGTCCACTTCGTTCCGACCGGATGGGCCGCAGCAGAAGCGTTCTGGTCCGCACCGCTCGCAACGTCCGCAGCGTTGAAGGGA
>JAAEQP010001736.1 GCA_024231375.1 bacterium
GCGGAAACCCAGATGGTCCTGGGCGGTTTCGTGGCGTTTATCGCGGTGCCCGTCATCATCGGCACCTTGTGGGCCACCACGGCCCATGCCCGTGTGGTCAACCTGTTGGCAGGCGTGGTGTTGTTTGGCATCGGCGCAGTCATGGCCGTGCTTGGTTGGGCCAAGAACAAACGATTGAAGCAGCGATAACCTGTCGCCTCCAGAAATGAAATACGTGGAGCCCCGTGTTGATCACGCCGCCGCTGTTCGTATGTTCGAACGGCGGCGTTTTGGTTGGGTCCGCCGCCTTCTGGGAGGTCGGCGCGCCGTCCCCGCACAGGACGGACAGACCCCGCGACAACTTCCCTACGCCGAGTTGGTCTGGGTGCCCGCGTACCTGATCACCATCGGCCTGCGCACACGGCGCGGCCCGGCCGAGGTCTCCTGTACGGTCGAAGGCCATGGTGGCGCGTTCGCCATCTTTGGATTGCACGACGCCCTGCGTGAGGGCACGCCCGACGCGACTCCTATCCCGCCGGAACTGAGTGCGGAAGGGGCCGAACTGGTGGCCCGCAAAGAATTGGTGCATACAATTATGCGGCTTCGCGGCGGTCGACGGAAATCCGTACCCGAGGA
>JAAEQP010001737.1 GCA_024231375.1 bacterium
GCATCCCAGAGATACTGAAGTCGATGCTGTTTCGACCAGATACTGCACAGTTCCGCGCCCCGATGCTTCGCAAGTACGATCAGGTGGTCGTTCTCCAGACGCGCTCCCATTGCTTCACTTCCCCCGTTTACGGTTTGACTTGGCGTTGCGCCAAGATCCAACTCACCACATCATTCGGCCCGGCGACCCACACATCATCCCCGCCCACCCGGCGCACGGCCTCGAAGCGGGCCTCCAACTCCTCCAGCGTGCAATCCTTGGCGGGATGGATCGGTTTGCCGGGCATCGGACAGTGACAATAGTCGATGATCCAGCCTTCACAGTCAATAGCCTGGAGAATCCGCTTGTAGGGATCGAATTGCGAGAAGAAGGGGGCCGGGTACTCCGTATGGATGGGACACCGGCCCAAACTCAGGAGATCCTCATCCTGCAGGTTCACCCGGTCGTAGATTGTCATCACCGCCTTGTAGCCCGCGTGGTCGGCGAAGGCCTTGGCCGCCGGATGTCCCGTGTTGTCCCCTGGCACGCAAAAGGTGGTCACGGGCATGCCGAGTGCCTCTTCCAACACGGAGCGTGCCTCCACAACCTCCCGATCCGCGTTGTCCATCGTGCATCCGCAATGGGTCATGCTGTGACACGAAACGCCCCACCCCTCCTCACACAACCCATGCACCTGATCGGCGGACAGGATCATCATGCCCTCGTAGCTGCTGCCCCGGACGCGGCGCGGCATACCGATCTCGTTCGAAACCAATGCCACGTGGCCGGGGACGCCGTAGTCGCGATGAAGCGGCAGGGCGTGCGTCAACAGGTCGGCGCACCCCTCATCGTAGGTGATGCTGTACACCCAATGCTTGCCGTCTTTCCAAGGCATGGTGCGCTACCTCCGAGTGTCATACGCCGTCGGTGAGATCGCCGTACAGGTCCGGTCGTCGAATGGTGTCGAACATGGTCCGCATATTGCCCCCGTAGCCTTCGCCCCAGAAGGGCATCCGCCATTTCGGGTCGAATTCGGCAATGGCGATACCATCCTGGTGTCCCGTCGAGCAGATGACCCGCCCGTCGGGACCAATCACCTTCGCGTATCCCATGTTCTTCCCAGCGAGAAAAGGTTTCGTGATGTAGCGCGAAAGGGCGAAGTACATCTGACTGTCAATGGCCCTGGCCTTCTCGATGGATTCCAGCATGTCGCCGGTGTAGTCGAGATACATGGTCGGCACGCACACCAGATCCGCGCCCTTCAGACCGTAGATGCGGAACATCTCCGGGAAGTGAATGTCCATACACAGAGCGATCGCGGTACGGACTCCCTCGAAGTCGAACACGGGGAAGGGGTCGCCGTCGATGGGTTCGGTAATGATTGCTTCCTCACTGGGCGCGGGATGCTTCTTTCGATAGAATCCGACAGGCTCGCCGGTCCGATCCAAGAGAAACGCCGTGTTGGCGTGTCCGCCGTCGACCTTGAACGACAGGCTCCCAACCACGCCGATAGCGCTGTCCTTGGCGCGTACGCGGAATGCCGCGAACGCGGGATGGTCGTCCGCGGAGTACGCGCCGGAATCCGTCCCCTCCTTGATATCCGGTTCCTCGGGCAACACCACCAAGTCCGCGCCCCTTTGGGCGGCCTCGTCAATGGCGGCCTCGCAGCGTTCGATGACGCCTGAACCCGACTCGGGACATTCAATCGACGCCACGGCTAGTTTGAACGGATTCGTCATGGTGTGTTCGTACCTCCGTTGGCATCCCAGTATAGAGCCTCGACTGGCAAGCGCGGCAGCAGGTGCTCGTGGCAGAACGCTGCAAAGGCCTGCGCCTCCGGCGACCCCTGAAGGACTTGTGCGCACTCGCGCGCGTATTCGTCGTAGTGCGCACCCGCGCACTGTCTCAACACACCCTCAATGCGTTCCCACGGCGAGCCAGAAGATTCTTCCGGGGTTACCTGCCGGTAGGGGGGGGCGTAGGGCGTCTGGTCCGCGCATTTTTCGAGGACAATCATCCAGGACGTGCTCAGCGCGGGGCTCAACAGGGGAAGGAACCGTCTCGCCACCAATTCGTACAGAACCATGGCGTCTTTGCAGTCGAGAACCTTGGTCAACTCCGTCATGAAGGCGAGTTCATCGGCCACAAGCACCCGCTTCAGCAACTGGTTCGCGTTGAAGAAGTCCGACGGGGATGCCGAGACCAGCGACATGCCCAGTTCGTCAGCCGAATGAGCGAGTTCCCGAACCGTCACGGTCGCGTCGAACCCGCTAGGGTCGAAGTCCACCGTGTTGGCCCCACCAAGACCAAGGGCGCCAAGGAGCGATTCCTGCTCGCCGCTGGCAAGATCGAACACGATCCGTCCGCCGGGACGCAACACCCGCACGTATTCCGCGAGGATATCCCGCCAGTTCGGAAAATGCCGCACCACCGTGATCGAGACGACGCTGTCGAACGCGCCGTCTTCGAAGGGCAAGCGCTCGATATCGCCTTTGAGCATGGGGGCCACGTTGCCCGACTTGCGCGAGTGAACGAGGGCCTCCCGCAGCATTTCCTCGGAGATGTCCAGCGCTACCACGTCGAATCCTGCCCGCTTCAAGGGCAACGTGAACCGGCCCGTGCCTGCCCCCGCGTCCAGTATGCGATGCCCGGCCACTGATCGCAGTACGAGGGAAATCTCGGAGACGTTCTTGATGCGCGTGACTGGCTCGGGCTTGTGGGCGACGTACTGATATTCCTTGCCCACCCCTTCCTGGGTCCAATAGGCCCGCTTCATCTCGTGGATGCGGGCGCGCTGTTCGTCGCTGAGGTCTTCACTTCCTGCCATTCAACCGCGCCCCCGTCTACGACGCCGCTCAAGGGTCCGCGCACGGCGCACCTTCTGTCCCTCACGCACCTTGTCGAACCAGTCACCGGGGACCGCACTGTCAACCGACAACCGCCCAACAAACGGCTCCAACATGCCGTCGTCCCAGCGGTCGCAGAAGGAGTCGTAGAGCTGGATGTGCGTCTTCAGCAGCGTCGATTCAGAGTAGGGATGGTCGAGGACAATTCCGTCCAGATCGATGAAATAAAACGTTATACCATCGCGCGTCAGGATGTTCTTGCCCGCCAGGTCGGTGTGATACGCGCCGGTAGCCAGCAAGGCATTCACGGCGTCCGCCAGTCGTTCCAGGTAGCCGTGGATCTCGTCGCCGCTCCACCCTTGTTCGATTCGGTGATCGGCGTAATGCTCCACGTCGAGGCAGCCTTCCAGGTAGTCCGAGATCATGACGTTGCCCGTGATGATGCCGAACCAGGACCGCTCGATGAAGGCCCGCGGAGAGGCCACGGGGACACCGTCGGACGCCAGCCGAAGGGCCGCTGCCCACCCCTGCCGGTACCGGTGACGCAACAGGGTGTGTTTGATCACGCTGAACGGGGCGTCGGACCGGCTCTCTTTCACCACCAAACCGCCCACGCGTCGGGTCTCGGACTTGCGCGATGTCTTCATTACTTCGCCCGGCGTGTCCAGGACGCGGAGGATGTCGTCGAGAGGGAGATCCGCACGCCGCAACACGGTCAGGTCGCGATGCCGGTCAACGGCGATGTCTAGGGGGGCCGTGTCACTCATCCGCGTCATTCCCTGGCCGGAGGTCACGGGCCCGCGCGAATATGCCGCCTTCGTCGGTGATTCTCGTCAGAGGGCGCGGCAGACTATCGATGCCGTATCCCCGGCACAAGGGTTCGAAGTACCGCAAGGGCAGGAAATTCTTGTTGAAGGACCGGCGCAGACGAAGGAGGTTGCGCAGGCGCGCAATGCTCGACACGCGCGGCTTCAGCGTCGCTTTGTCCAGATCGATGATGTACGGATGCTCGGGCGCCACCAGGATGTTGCGTACCTGGAGGTCGGCATGGTACACGCCCAACTCGTGCATCTCGCGGATGAGGCGGCCGGCACGTTCCAGCACTCGGTGGGCCTGGGGCGGCGCGCCGCCAAGGTAGTCGAGCAGGTTTTCGGCATTGACCTCGCGCGTGGCGATGGCGCCCCGGAACCACAGGCCTCTGCGTTCCCAGAGAATACCCAGAGGTTCAGGCACGGCAAACCCCTGTTCGTACAGGTGAACGTGGATCCGTAGCTCATGGAGCGGCCGATTCTCCAAGAGATAGGAGTCTTTCACAAAATGGCGGATGAACCCGCCGCGCCGACACTGCCGGATGATGCCCGTGCCTCCGGAGAACGCCAACCGGTGGACTTGGCTTCGTCCCGTCATGCCCGCGGGCTCACACCCCTCGCCTTCGAGGAGCGCTCCCGCCAATTCGAGGCGCCACTCGTCGCGGACCAAAGCCGTCTTGCCGTACTGCTGAAAGGTGCTATACAATGCCAAACATCCTGAACCGGGGTGGCCGTTGCCGATTTTCGGTCATCCGCCGTCCATGATGCGGGATGCGGGGGCGCGTTTCAAGACTCAACGGCGTTTCCCGGCCTAACAAAGGAGGCGCCATGATCATCCGGCGAACCGCAATCATCCTTCTTGCACTGTCATTCGCCGTTCCCGCGATGGCTTTCGGCCCGGCAACCCACATCTGGATTGCGCGCCAAGTCACTGGGCAATCCCATCCGGCTCTCATGTATGGCGCCACCGCCCCGGATATGAGCGAGGTGGCAGATCTGGTCCTGGGCAACGCAGCCATGGGCAGCGCCTTCCGTCAACTCACGCACTACGAATACGGCCGCCTGTCGCCGAGTCCCTTTGCAGACGGATATGCCACCCACAATGAACGGTGCGGCGCCGATGCCTACGCCCACGGACATCGGGATTTTGACACCGACGAGTGGGTCGAGGGGTACGTTATCGAGTTGGCCGACGAACTGAGCGCCGATACGGGCGCTGACCCCACCGCCGCCCACGGCTACATTGAATTGGCTCTCGACATGCTCATGCGCCGTGAACACGGCGCCGGAACCGGGGTCCAACTCCTTGCCGCGTCGCTGCTGGCCGGCCCGGGGCCGACGATTGACTCGGTCGAGGCTTTCTCGGGCGAATTCGCCGACGACGCGGATCTCAGTTCCATCGAGGCGTCCGCCGTGGTTGCCTTGTCGGACCGGGCATTTCGACTGGCATTGCTGGTGTACGGCCTGCAACTCGTGCGTCCCGAAGCCTACACCACGCGCATCGTGCCCGTGGCCTTCATGGTCTATGACGGCGTGGACTACAACACCGCCACGTTCCGTCTCGGCCGCGCGATCCAACTCTGCGAGGCCCGGTTCGCCGAGCTTGACGACGTTCCCGCATTTGTCGAGGATGGCCTTTCCAGGGATCTGTTGCCGTCGCCGGCGCCTGCGGACGATTCGGAGTAGCCGTAAGCCTCTATGGATGAGGTATGCGAGCATGGTGCAACGAGAGAGGGGGTCACGATGCGTAACACAGCAGTCGCGTTTCTCTGCATGTCTTGTTTCCTGTTGGCCGGATGCGGCGATGAACCCGCGCAGGAGGCCACGCCGGCCGGGCAATCGGCGGAGGCCTCGGATGCGTCTGCCGTTTCGGAGGCCGCGCAGGCCTTTGTGATCGCCCAGGAGGGCGCGTTGTCGGGTCGCAATCCGCAACTCCCATCGCCCGCAGAGATGCGTTCGGCGGTCATGCCAGCCGGCTACACCTTGGGCCAGCCTACGGTCACCGGTGACGAGGCCGCAATCGTCTTGCGCGTCGAGGAAGGCGCCGTGGTTTCCGACGTGTCGCTATCCCTGCGCCGTGAGAACGGCAGATGGGTCGTCCGGTCGACGACCCACCCCGCAACGCCAGGCAATCCGGCGCTCACGATGTACTGGAAGACGAATCCACAGGGAGAAATCGAGTTCGACCTGGAAGCGGCTAAGGCGAACCCCGCGCCTGACGGTCAACCGCTGGTCAGCATCACGAACGAGACGCCCGCCGACAAACAGCCACCAGCGCGAACGCCGCAGACTCCACCGAGTCCTGTCGTTTCCATCAATCAGTTTGAGGAGTTCGGATTCGCGAGCCGCGAGAGTTTCGAGAAGACGTGGCAGATCGATGTGAACATCGCGGACCGTCCCTTGGGCGAGGTCTTGGCAGAGCTCACAGAACCCTACGACCTGGAGATTCGTGCGCGTCAGGTCGGCGAAGACATCCTGGACCAGCCTGTGAGTATTCAACTCGCGGGCGTGTCGCGCGTGGAAGCCATGGACGCCGTTTGTCGTCAGGTCGGTGTGTATCCTGACTTCGCAGGAGGAGTCTACGGCGGTCTGGGAAGTCGTGTGTCACTCATGAGTGGACAACGCCCGGGCGTGTCGACCTATGCAGGCCCCTTCCTGGTCACCCTGGAAGACGCCGGCCAACCGCTCTCCAGAGACACGGCATCGGTGCGCGCCACTCTCTTTGCTCTCGGCCTGTCGTGGCCGGGCTTGGTCGCCGAAGGTCGCGACCTTCTGCAAATTACCGAGGTCCTCGACGCGGAAGGCAATTGCCTGCTCGACACGGAAGCCTACGAGCCCCATCGGGCCAAGGCCCGAGGAGAAGGGGGGAACCTCCTGGTAAAGGCAGACCTTCCGCTCCGAGGTGTTGCGGAAGGCGCAACCATTCAGAGCCTGCGAGGCGTGAGCCAGGCCGCGCTGCTGACCGAGGAACATGAACTCCAGTTCGAGACGTACTCGCCCGGCGCGCGGCAGGCCGCCGGCCCGCTGGAAATCGTTTGGCAAAGCGACGGTATCTTCGAAGTGGTGGGCGCCACGCGCGAATTCACCAGAGAGCAGATGCAGGTCGAATGCTATGACGCCGATGGCGGTCTCACCGAATCGATGGGCCAGTCATTCAATCGGTTCAATACGAAAGTCCACGTCAGCGAGATGGTCACCCAAGCGCCCGCACGCGCCACCGTGCGCGTTGTCACGAGAACCGGCCTTGTGGAGTATCCCGTGGAATTGATGTGTCCGTGACGGTGGGAGGAATCGACGACGACTCGTCCCACCCAGAATGATCGAAGCGATCCGGGAGACCCGTAGGATTCAGGGCCTCGTGTCGCCTTCCTGTTCCTCAACCAATGCCATGACGGCGCGCAATGTCGCTTCAATCTGGTCGAGGTCGCCCTTCAGATTCGCAGCCACAGCCCGTGCAATGTCTCGGCGAGCAACAAGCTCGCCGATCAGGCATTCCTCCTGGGCAAGCGACAGGTCCTCTGTCTTGACCAGCGTGAGTATCTGCAGGAAGTGGTCGCCGTGGTTCCGCACCCGCAAAGCACAGCTTCCACTGTCGCCATCACAGCATATCCATCCATCCCGCAACTGTTTCTCCAACTGGCGCACACGCACTTCCGCGCGTTCTTCGGCAGGCGTCGCTTCACCCGAGAAGCCCATGAGCCCCCCCGTCTCGACGTCGTAGTTGACACTGAAGAATCGCTCCGATGGCAGAATCTGTCCGCGGAACTTCACAATCAGGTGAGGATCCTGTGCGTCCACTATCTCCTCGATGGCTGGCTGGGTCAGAAGGAATTGGACAAGTTGTACACGAGCCTCGGTCACGCCGTTCTCCGCCAGAAGCTTCGGGTAGAGCCGGAACATGACGTACTTCTTGAGCGAATCCATGTTTTCAGAGTCCGATTCGCCCTCGAACCTACCGGATTCGGGCA
>JAAEQP010001738.1 GCA_024231375.1 bacterium
ACACGCAGTTCTCGGTGTTCTGGGATGGCCGCATCGAAAAGTACGTCCAGTACACCCGCATCAAGAAAGGGAACGAACCGCAGGCCGCCTACTATCGCGAACGCTACGACGGATACGCAGGACGCACCACGGACCTGCACGTGGGCCGAGCGGTTTCGGACGATTTCCTGAACTGGACCGAGGAGACCACCGCGCTTGCGCCGGATGAGGTGGACAGCATCGGATTTCCTGAGGGCATGACGCCCATGGACTTCTACGGGGGCAACATGAGCAAGTACGCCGAAGGGCCCAATGCGTACATCGGCTTGCCAAACGCCTATTACCACTGGGAATTCGACATGACGCGCAAGTGGTGGTCGGGCAAGTATGTGCAACTGCCGTCCACGCTCGACGTGCAGCTTGTGACCAGCCGCGACGGAATTACGTGGAACCGCGCGCCCGGCCGCAAGCCGTTTATCCGCCTCGGACCTGAAGGCACGTTCTGGAGCAAATCGCTGTGGCCCGACGGTAACGCCATCCGGGTGGGCGACGAGTTGTGGTTCTAC
>JAAEQP010001739.1 GCA_024231375.1 bacterium
ACCTCGGGGTGGCCCACCCGGATTGTGGTGTGTGATGTGCACACGGGCGAATTGCGTGTGGTGGACAATGGAATGGACAACGCTCAACCCATTTTCTCGCCCGACGGGACGAAGGTGGCCTTTTTTTCGGCCCCGCCTAACATTGTCAATTTGAGAGAGGCGTGCGAACAGGGGTATGCCCTGCGTGTGTTCGACATTGAGACGGGAGAGGAGACCGTGCTCTCTGAGCCAAGCCGCACGGTTCATGTCACCTCTCCCCCCGCCTGGTCACCAGACGGAGAGCAGTTGGCGTTTATCGGCTTTTTTCCCGAACATGATGACCGTCCCCATCGGAAAGTGCACACTATCCGCGCTGATGGGACAGACTTCAGGACTCTGCTGGCCACGGAGCAATACCACGCTGATGCTGTTGTCTGGTCAGATGCGAACACAGTCCTATTTTCTGGTGAGTGGTGGGGTGATCCAGAGGCGGGGATTTACCGTGTGTCCCTGGCAAGTGATTCGCATGAGAGAGTTGTCACGGAAATCGTTCGCTACGGCAGTTTGTCCCTTTCGCCAGATCGTCATCTCATGCGCTGTGAGATAATTGGCGAGGACCAACGCTACCACGACCGCGTTTTCACCTTAGATGGCCGTGATGTGACGACCGCGGAGTCGCATCGGCTGTTCCGCGGCCAGTGGCGGCTGACGAGCCGCCGCGCCAGCCCCTGATCTCTCGGGGCCACCGCCGAGCGCGGGGTTTCGTGTTGACCGGCCCCGCGTCGGTTGGTTGAGTGGGTTCCCCCCCGACTCGGGCCCCGCTCATGCGCATCGCTCTCGCCTCCGATCACGCCGGCTTCGCCCTCAAGGAACATCTGAGGGGGTGGCTCGGCGCCGCGCATGAGATCACCGACGTCGGCACGCACTCGGAAGAGGCGTGCGACTTTCCCGACTTCGCGCACCCCGCCGCCGTCGCGCTGGCCGAGCACCGCGTGGACCGCGCGATTTTGGTCGATGGCGCGGGCTACCCCTCGGCGATCGTGGCCAACAAGGTTCACGGCGTCTATGCGGCCGTCTGCCAGGATCCCGTCTGCGCGAAGCTGGCGCGCGAGCACTCCGCGACCAACGCGCTGTGCCTTGGGGGCAAACTGATCGGTGAGGTGCTGGCCGACGAGATCGTGCGCGTGTGGCTGACGACCGAGCCGCTCGGCGGCAAGTACGCCCGCCGTGTGGAGCGGGTGCGCGAGATCGAATCG
>JAAEQP010001740.1 GCA_024231375.1 bacterium
AAAGGTTCCCCCAGATTACTCTTCCCTACCTATACAACCAATCCACCTCGAACCGCGTGATCTGCGTCACATTCAACCCGCCCTTGCGCCGGTCGCCCGCGCAATGCCCCAGCAACACCGCGTCACCAACGAATTCGATGGCCGTGTAGCAGTACCATCCATTCGGGTCCGTCTCGATGTTCTTGATGTGGTCCCACGTCAGACCCTCGTCGCGCGACACCGCCACCGTCAACGGCGTCCGTTTGCCTCGCAACTCCGGCGCAATGTCCTTGTGATCGTTCCACACCAACAGCAGATCGCCCGTACTCGGGATAACCTCGAACGAGGCCGGAGACACCGGCGACATGATGTCCGTCGGTTCGGCCTTCGACCACGTCTCGCCCCCGTCATCCGACCACGACCGGTACTGGCACCCGCCGCCCGTACGATGCAGCATCATGATTCGACCGTCTTTCAACTCCACCACGCCGGGTTCCTGGAACGTGCTCTTCATGCCCGCGGGCGGCTCCTGCGTCGTCTTGCTCAACCGCCACGTGACGCCTTCATCATCCGACAGCACGCATACTACTTTGCCGTTGCCCGAGAAGGGTCCGCCCAACAACGCATGCCGCGCCGCTGGGATGACCAACCGGCCACTCTTGAGTTGGATGATTCGGTCGTTGTTCACCACGTAGTACCCCACCGGTTCATCGAGGCAGAGGGTAGGTTCGCTCCACGTCTGCGCCTCGTCCGTCGAGATCCGCATGAGAGGCCGGCAATCGTCCGTGGCGTTCTTGCGCAGGTAGAACAGCGCGATGCGCCCGCTCTGCAGGCGCAGCAACGAGACCGACATGATGTTCATGCCCCCCTCGTTCGGCAGCACCACAACGTCCTCAGTCGTCCAGGTCTTTCCTCCGTCGCTCGAATATCGGCCCGCCAGGAAGGCCTTGTCATGGTCGCCGCCTCCACCCGTGAAATGGGTGTACACGAACAGGATGCGGCCGTCCTTCAACTGGATGAAATCGCCTTCAGAATTGCGTGGGTTGTTCTCGCTTGGTTCGAGGCGCAACGCCCGAGACACCCCTTCCGCCTGAGGCGTTTGCGCGGCCACGTTCCAGTGCCAGCCCATCATCGCCACGAGCGCAAGTCCCGCTACCATCAGTCTCCATTCCATAGCCATTGCATTCTCCCTCTCAGTAACGCCGCCCGTCCCAACAGACGCGGATGCGGCGGTTCAGTGTTATCTAATCGCCCGCGCACGCCACACGTGGCTCACGTGCCCGCGCCAGATTGCTCAGCACGCTACGCGAAAACGAACGGGCAAGCAGCGTTGTGGACAGCGCCGCCGTCACGCACGCGGACACCGTGAACACCAGCGGCAGCGATCCACCCACCCGGACCAATACGTGCTGCAACGCGCTCGCGCCGAAGAGACTCGCGTTCTCCGACATCATGGCGATCGCGAAAGCCGAATCCTTGAGGCGCGGGTGAATGAACACGCTCAACGCCGCGGCCGCTGACCCCCACACGATACCATGGACGACATAGAAACTCAGATAGGCGATGCCGGCGGTTGTCGGACCCGGCGCCCAGGCGATCGCCCCGATGGCAACCGCGTCGAGCAACAGTCCCACCGCGTAGCAGCGCACGGGATTCCATCGGTCAATGTTGCGCGACACCAGGAACAGCGTACCCAGCGTCATGAACCGGCTCAGGCCCACCAACGTCGCGATGGTTTCTTCGCTGAAGCCATGCACGTCGCGCGCAAGGTTGGGGAACAGCGCGTTGGACGCCTGAAACGAAAAGGGGGCCGCGAACGTGCCGAACACGATGACTACGAAGAAAGGACCCTGCGCCAGTTCGCGTATCCCATCGAATCCAAGGCGCAACACGCTGGTAGGCCGGGGACGCGGCTCCATGCCCGATGCAACCTGCCCCGCGCGGACGTCCGTTTCCAGGCGATCGCTCAGTTTCAGGAAGGCCACCAGCGCGCAGGCGCAGATGACCGCCAGAACGAGAAACGCCTCCCGGTAATGGGCGGGATCGATCAGATACCCTCCCGCGATCAGCGCGGCCGATGCGACCAAGTTCAAGGTCAATGCCGATGTGGCCATAGCCCGGCCGGGACGGTCGCCACCCGCTTCCGCCACAAACGGTGTCCACGCCACCATGTACGCGGGCGGCATGGACGACAACAGGATCAACGCGCCACCCACCGTCCAGAACGTGGTGGCCTGCGACATGGCAAGGTAGCCGATGACGCTCAGGGCCATGGTCAGCGCCACTGCGCGCCGCCGTCCCACACGGGCCGAAACCTCGGTGATGAGCGCATACCACACGAACATACCGAGCGTCATGCAGATGACGACCCGGGTCCAGTCTTCGTTCGACCAGCCGAGGCCCTTGATGACGAATCCATTGACGAACACGAACGATCCAAACCACGTCACCGCGCATACTACCGCGGCAGGGAGCGAAGCTGTCACTATCCAGAACAATCGTTGCATGTTCAGTTCGATTCGCCCTTCGCCAGCCCAGGCACGACCTCCAACAGGGCATCCGCCACAAGGCGATGACCCCGGTCGTTGGGATGCATACCGTCCAGAAGTAAGCCATCGATCAATCCTGCTTGCGCATACCCTTCGAAAAGGGCATAGGCGTCAACCAGAGGGACCTCCTTCTCCTCAGCAATGCGCCGCACGGCGGCCGCGTACACCTTCAGCGTCACGTTGAACCCGTCCGGGTCGTCCGGGTTATAGGGCGGCTTGCCATACATGGCCTTCAAGCCCGGTGTCCACGCCAGACAGTTCGGCGTCATTAGCACCGGCCGTGCGCCGCGCTTCTTCAGTGTGTCGATGAAGTGCCTCAGATTCTCTTCGTACCGCTCGAGAGATACGCGCGACTTCGTCGCGCGTTTCCATACGTCGATTGCCGAATCGTTGATGCCGAATCCAAGGGTGACCACATCCGGGTCGTGGACCAACACATCCTTCTCAAACCGTGCCCGCGCCATGTCCGTTGTATTTCCGCCGATTCCTGCGTTCACCACCTTCGCGCGCACACCACGGCTCGGCAACTCCTTGTCCAGCAGCTTCGCATAGATACCCAACGGTCCGCGCGTGGCCGTGGTGGAGTCGCCAAACGCCACCAACGTGATGTTCGCGACGTTTCCGTCCTCGGGCGTCGCGGCCTCGCTTGGGCCATCCACTAACCACTCCACGCTGAAGCGTGCCAAACGGATCGCGCGGCCTTCCTCCACATCCTGCTGCCACACCGCCAACAGCGTCCCATCCGCCGCTTGCGTGCATCCGGGACACGTTGCCCGCCCGTCTGGATCAGGTTGCACGATATCGCGCGCTTCGGACCATGTGCTTCCACCGTCAGAGGAGGCTGCCGCACACAAGGGATGCCCGGTGCGCGCGGCACGCCAAACCTCAAGCACACCGTTGTGCCCACCATGGACGAACTCGCTGCGCGCCGCTAGACCCTCCAAGTCGTCCGGCACACTCATCCTTTCAGTATCGTCCTTCTTCGACACCGGCTCCGCAACCGTCCACGTGGCCCCGTCATCTCTGCTGCGCGCACACCACCCGGTCGAGGAGGTCACGTACACGTCGCCGTCAATCACCTCAATGGCAGGATGCGCTTCAGCAGGCCCCTCGCTACTCGGAAGCACTTTCGGGCGCTTCCACGAACAACCTGCATCATGCGATTGCGCGGCCAACAAGGCGTATCCCTTGTCCGTCTTCCGGGACCATACGACCAGGATTTGCCCGCCATCAAGCCGCGCCACGCACGGCCACGCATTCGGGCCCGTCGTATGAGAGGCCAGCGTCCACTGCGAGAAGAATCGGCATTCCGGCAGTTCGTCCCCAGTCGCGCCGAATGCAGCTATTGCCGCCACCCCCGCCATGCATGTTGCTGCCCAGTTCATCCCAATTCTCCGGTCATGAGCGTCTCCATTTCGCGGCGCAATCCCGAAATTGCCGCCGGGTCGAAGAGGGCCCACGTCGATTCGTACCCTCCCTCCGTCACTTCATTCTCAGGCATCAGGTACCCGGTGACTCCGTCCGCGAACGAACACACCACCGTGAGCCCCTCCGGGCCTCCATCCAGACCGTCCACGATGGTCGAAAACAACTCGCCGGGGAAATTCGCTACATTGACATCGCCGAAGGCCACGTGGGATATGGAGAAATGCGCTCGCCGCGCCTCACACTCGTCCTCCGTCAGATAGGACGCGCCTTCCCATACGCTCGCCGACTGGTTGTAGAAGGCGCGGCGCTCCGCGATCCGCTTGCGTTCGGCCAACCGTTCCCTTCCGTGGGGGAGGCTATCCAGCGCCGTCTGCGCCTCAGCGGCTTCGTGCCGCGCCGCTTCGAGGGAGTGGGGGAACGTTTCGCATACGGGCACCGGCACAACCCCCGCCGCATTCCGCAGCCGATTGAAGGGAACTCGCCGGGCCTCGCCCATCCCGCCGATGATGCATTCCGCCAATCCATTGGCGATGCGGTCGCGTTCGCGGGCACCGACCTCGCGGTGCCGCGGTCTGTGGTCGCCGCACGGTCCCTGAAGGAACTGGATGCCGCACCCGAAGTGCGCGCTGAGCCGGTCGCACAACGCGCCGGGGTAGTCGCGGCCCAAGTTCGGACGCCAGTACCCCGCGCTGCAGATGACCGCGTGCGCGTTGAACCGCACCAGTCCGCCTGCATATCCGCCGTCGACGCCAGGGAACAGAATCACGTCCAGCCACGGGTCGTTCGGCCGTGTCGCCGGAAAGGGGCCGACAACCTCGAGCAACTCGTCTTCGTCGGCGCCATAGGACTCCAAACGCATGTGCGCCAGCCCCGTGCCGTCGACGCTTTGGCCGTCGTCGATGCATCCTCGCGTCTGCATCAGGCACCATGCGCCCAGGTCCCCGGCCACCGTGCGCCGGTTGATGTTGAACGCCAGGCCCGTGTCCACGCGGAGAAACTCGACTTCGCCCACGGCGACGGCGTCATCTCGTGCGGCCAAGGCCGCATCAGCCGATGCCTGGGCCAGGAACGCCATATCGTGTTCCATGTCGTCCATGCTGCTCGAATGGGTGTGGGTGCAGTAGCAGTGGACGTGGTCCGTCGGGATCTCAAGAGCCTCGGCTACGGCCTGTTTCAGCGGCGGCACTTCCTTGCGCCGGATCTCACACACGTCGTACGTCAAAAGACATACGGCCGTGCCGCCGTGATCCGCGTACAGAGCCGTGACCCGCAGGTCGTCTACGAGGTCCCGTTCCCGAAACGCCGGATGTGCGCGGTACAGGGCTTCCGTGATGCATGTGGACGCGCTTCCCGCGCGTCCAGGATCGTCTGGCATGTCCCAACTCCCATTCCCGAGGTCGCCCGCGTTGCCTCGGTTGCAGCCCGTGCAAACGCGGCGATTCTTTCAAACCATCCACCGCTCTGTCAAAGCACCGGGGGGGGGACTCACGAGACCCTTCCGTCTTCGATAGGACCTAGCGAAGTCGAGGGACCTTGCTTCCCAGCAGCCGCGCACGTGCCTCGAAAGACCCACAACGATGTCGCGGGCGGCACGTCTGGCCATAAGGCCTCTTCAGCCTGTTGAATTCCGCCGGGGCCTCTATGCTACTGTGGCGGACGCGGTGGTGCGCGGTGCATCCGCCCAAACGCACAAGCAACAGAACAAGGTGAAGTCCCATGTCCAACCACGTTTCCAGACGTTCATTTGTGAAGACGGCCGGTGCCGCGCTGGCCGGTGCCGCCGCATTGACCCAGGCCACCCCTGCGCAGGCGGGCAAGTTCACGGGCCGCATCAAGAAGGCCGTGAAATACGGCATGGTCAAAGGCGACATGTCGGTGCTCGACAAGTTCAAGATGCTGAAAGACCTCGGATTCGACGGTGTCGAACCTGGCGTCAGGGAGAAGGTCGACCACGAGGAGATGCGAAAGGCCAGCGAGAAGACCGGCCTGCCCATCCACGGCGTGGTGCTCGGGTCGGTCAACGGCATCAACAAGGCCGTCGACCTGGCCGTCGAATACGGGTCCACCAGCGTCCTGTTGGTCGCCGGCCGTGTCAGCGACAAGATGCCCTACGCCAAGAACTACGAGGAGACCCAGGCCACCATCCGCGCGTCCATCCCCTACGCCAAGGAGAAGGGCATCCTGCTTCTCGTCGAGAACGTGTGGAACAACTTCCTCATCTCGCCCATCGAACTGGCGCGCTACATCGACGAACTGCAAAGCGACCAGGTGGGCGTGTACTTCGACATAGGCAACGTGGGCCGCTACGGTTGGCCCGAACACTGGATTCCCGTGCTCGGCGACCGCATCCACAAACTCGATATCAAAGCCTACAGCCAGTCGAAGCAGATGAAAGAGGGTCCCTGGAAAGGCTTCGACTGCAAGATTGGCGACGACGAAATCAATTGGTCGGCGGTCCGCGCCGAACTGGCCAAGATCGACTACCACGGCTGGGCTACGGCCGAAGTCGGCGGCGGCGGACGCGAACGCCTCGCCGACATTTCCCAACGCATGGACAAGGTCCTCGACCTCTAACGCGATAAGGAGCAGCACACAATGCGTACCACAACGACTGCGCGCGTAGCGCTGATGGCAGCCCTGACGGCGGCCCTCGCCCTCACCGCCTCGGCCGAATTACCTGAAGGCGAAGGGTGGGTGTCCATGTTCAACGGCAAGGACCTCGCCGAGTGGAAGGTCACGGAGAGCAACAAGGGCTTGTGGAGTGTCGTGGACGCCACCATCGACTGCAACCCGCGCCGCGACCGCAAAGGCGATAAGAGCCTCTGGTCCAAGAAGGAGTACAAGGACTTCACCCTCCGCGTTGACTGGCGCATCAAGGAGTGCAAGGGCAAGTACAACATGTACTTCATCCAACCCGATGGATCCGCGAAGCTCGACGAGAACGGCAAGATGATTGTCCTGTCCCGGCCCAACGCCGACTCGGGCATCTACCTTCGCGGTAAGCCCAATGCCCAGGTCAACATCTGGTGCTGGCCCGCCGGTTCCGGTGAAGTCTGGGGCTACCGCACCGACAAGAAGATGCCGCCCGAAGTCCGCGCCGGCGTCGTGCCGAAGGAATGCGCCGACAAACCCGTCGGCGAATGGAACACCTTCGAGATCACCATGAAAGGCGACCGCCTTACCGTCGTGCTTAATGGCAAGAAGGTCATCGACAACGCCCAGCTTCCGGGCGTACCCGAGGCCGGTCCCATCGCGCTGCAACACCATGGCGGCTATGCGGAAGCGCAAGACGCGTGGGATTCCGCGTCCAGCCTCGTCCAGTTCCGCAACATCTACATCAAGGAACTGCCCAAGGCCGAGTAGGAGCAGAGCCGAGAGAAGACAACGCGGCCCGCCGGTCCGAGAGGACCGGCGGGCTTTTCGTTACCCGGAGAGCACCCCCTCGTCACCCTCGCGAAAGCGGGG
>JAAEQP010001741.1 GCA_024231375.1 bacterium
CGAGCGCGGGCTGATGGTGTTCAACGACGCCACCAAGTCGTTCGAGCCCGTGGTTCGTTCGGACGCGGACCTATTGCCCTACACGAACTGCGGCCACGCCGTCGCCGTGCATGCGGAGGGCCAGGACTACTACTACTTCGCCACCCAGTTCCCGCTGACGGTCCGCATGCGCGTCCAAGCCCGTTGGGACGATGTCATGGACCCCAACCGCTACGAGGCCCTGACCGCGCTGCAACCGGGAACACTGAAATCGCGCGGACCTGAACGCTGGATCGCATTCGGGGAGTTGATGGGCAGTGACACGTCCACTAAGGCGGCGGTCATCAAAGCCCTGGCCAAAGAAAAGGAGAGCACCTATCTGTACGACATCGAGTCGGGCAAACGTCTCTCGCCGCACGGCGGCAGTGTCTATTTCAACGCCTATCGGCAGCGTTGGGTCATGGTCGTGGTGGAATCCTCAGGCGACCGCTCGCATCTGGGCGAGGTCTGGTACGCCCAGGCCGATACGCCCGTCGGGCCCTGGACCTATGCCCGGAAGGTGGTGACGCACGACAAGTACTCCTTCTACAATCCCGCCCAACATCCCTACTTCGCCCAGGACGAGGGACGGACGATCTATTTCGAAGGGACCTATTGCACCTCCTTCTCGCGCGACATCGACCAAGCGACGCCCCGCTACGACTACA
>JAAEQP010001742.1 GCA_024231375.1 bacterium
AGCCCGAATAACGGGCAATGCCCGAGGGGTCCGGGCGCCAGCGAGGGGGAGGTATCTCTTGAGGCGAGGAGGCTTCTCGCACGTTGAGCTCATTGCCGCGATGGTCATTATCGCGGTCCTCGTGCTCGTGCTTATTCCTGTGTTGAACCACGCACGCCGAGGAACCAACTGCGTGACTTGCGTGAGTAACCTCAAACAGATGGGCGTCATATTCAACATGTACGCCGCAGAGTCCAAGGGCGGGTTGTATCCCACTCTGAGACAACGGGGCGGGGCAAACTGCGACGTGCATCTGGACAAGCCGGAACAACTGTTCGGCCCGGACGTCAGCCAACTCTATCCAGAGTATCTCATTGACCCCTCGGTGCTGGTGTGTCCAGAAGATTCCGACGGGGTCGAGGTGTTGAACAAGAGCCTGTGGCACTGCCAGGGTGACGCCGACCAACCCATCTGCCCGTGCCTGGTCTCGCCTGTGTCGTACTTCTACTATTCGTGGATCATTACACCCGATCTCTACTTGCTGGATGAAGCGGATCTCAATGCAACCGACCCAAGCCTCCCATGGGCCGACCCCGCGTGGCTGGAGGCATTCTCGACACGGATCGGCGAAATCACAGCAAACCAGCCAGCGGATGAAGACTGCTACCGTGACATCTACTGGGTGGCAGATGAACCTCTTGAGTCGGGTAGCATGTACCGTACTCGCGCAGGCGTCGGAAGGTTCTTCCTAACGCCGACAAAAGCCGGCCGGGCGGAGATGGAACTCATAGAAAGCAAGTTGGCAATCATGCACGACGCGCCCAATCCGTATCCATCTTCAGGTGGTGTTCCAAGCGCCGCAAACTTCTGCCATACGCCCCCCGGCGGCAATGTGTTGTACATGGACGGGCATGTTGGGTTCGTCAAATACCCGCGCAAATGGCCATTCTGTTCCTCGTGGTCGCTCGTTCTCGATAGCCTTGAATAGCGCGTCGCGGAGTAGGCGTCCGCCGCATGGTCATTTGCCTGTTCGGGCGGCAAGGCCGCGCAAAAGGCCTGGGACAGTCCCGTCTCACTGCGCTCGCTTGGTACAGTCCCGGCTTTTTCGCTTCTGTTCTTGCGGGCATTCGACATTGCCAACAGGTCCGCAGTCCCTTTGTATCACCTGGGCCTATCCGGCGATTGGGGCGCCCTCTCCCTATTGAGAGCGCCCCTACCGTTCTGCTAGATTGCGGTCGTTGGACACGGGTTCCAGCAATGGGGAATCATGCACACATCCATACCGGCATCCATCCGCTCACGCCGTTTCGCAATGGCGGCCTTGACCGTGCTGTGTCTGTTTGTGGCGCCGGTGACGATGGCATTGACTGGGTCCGGTGAGACCGGCGGCGTGGAGTACGCCATTTTCGCGCCGGACTGGACGTGGCAGAACCAGAGCATCAACATCCTGGTGGTGCTGACGAATCCGTCCGAGGCCTCAGCGGAGGTCGACGTGCGTCTGGTTTTCCCGGAAGGTAAGACCGACGATTTCACCTACGACGGACCGGGTACGCAGCCCGTCACCGTGGCGGCGGGCGAGACTGTGCGAACGGCGTTCACCAACGTCCTGGCGAAGAACGACGTGCCGTTGCAGACGTATGACTTCGGGTTCACGGTGACGTACGGCGGGACGAGCGCGGACGTGGCTTATGCCTTGCGCACCATTCGCGGGCAGGCGATCCGGGGCGGACGATTCGTAGCCATTGTGGTGCCGACGGCGGTGGCCTTGGTGTGGTGCATCGCGTTTGCGATGGCATTGAAGCGGTTCGCGAAACCCGGCGCGTGGCGGACGGTGTCCGAACCGGTGGACGAGCAGGAAGACAAGGAAGCATGGATCGACCAGACGCCATAGACGCTGCGCGCGAGCACGAACCCGCGCCGTGGAGTCTCAAGCCCGCGCGGCTTGGTCCGCGTGCCGTGCTGGCCGTAGGCGCGGGGTCGGTCATTGCGTCGTTCTACATCGGCACCGGCGACGTCAGCATCGGCACCAATATGGGCGCGAAGTTCGGGTTTGGCCTGTGGTGGTCGTATTTCGTGCTGGGCGTGGCGGGTTGGGCGCTCATCGACATGTCGGTGCGCTATTTCCTGCGATTCGGCAAGACGCCCATGTCCATCTTCAAAGACGTACACCCTATTTTCTCGATTTACATGTTCCTGGCCATCGTGGTGTGCGCCACGTTCGGGTCGTACAACCAATGGGCCGCGTGCGCCATGGTGGTGACAGGCCTGTTTCCCAAGGTGCCCATCGAAGCGGGCGGCACGCTCGCGGCGTTGGCGGGGTTGCTGTTCCTGGTGACGGGCGCGTACAAGAATCTGGAACGGGTCTTCATCTTTGGTCTGGTTGCGCTGATCGTGTGCTTCTTCGGATCGGCGTTCATGGTGGGGTTCGACGTGAAAGAAGCCGCGGCCGGGCTGGTGCCTCGGGCGCCGGGCAAGGGGTGGCAGGCCCTGTTTTCATCGAACGCAGGCAGCATGATCAACGCGTGGCTGATTCTCATCTACCCGTACACCATGATCGAACGGAACTGGTTCTCCAAGAAGTTGCAGGGGAAAGTGAATCTCCTGCACCGGGCGCGCGTGGATTACGCGTGGGGCATCCTGGCGGCAGGCGTGGTGGCGTTGCCGCTCATGGCGGCCGCGGCCGGTGTGGCACGACCCTTCGGCATCCAACCCCGGGGTTACATGGACCTGTCCATCCTATTGGAACCGCTGGCGGGCACGTGGAGCACCTACCTGTTTCTCCTGGGCCTGTTGCTTGCCGCGTGGACGGCCGGCGTGGGCTGGTGGTTGTGCGGCTGCTACGCGCTGCTGGACATCTTCAACCTACCCATCAAGATGGACTCCAAACCCATGCGGGTGTGCCTGGTACTGTTCTTCATTCCGTCGACGCTGCTGCTGGTGTTGCGCATCAACCCCGTGTATCAGATGCTTATCTTCAGCGCGTTCCTCACGTTGGTGTTTCCCGTCATCGGGTTGGTGTTGCTCTACCGCATCACGCGGCCCGACATGGGCTACTTCCGGTGGAGCATTCGCTCACCGCAAGGCATTGCCCTCATCGCCGCCGACGTCTTCGCCATCGGCCTCAGCGTCTACGTGGGGGTGTGGCTCGGCTGGGCGAAGTTCGGCACCATCTTTGTGACGAAGTAGGGGCTCCCCTTCTGCGTTCCCGCTTGTTGCGACGAGGGCTCGTTCTCCGGGAAGACTTGATCTCACGCAGAGACGCTGAGGCGCGGAGGGGAGCGTTTGACGGCGCTGATTGCCTCAATCATACTGCTTCCATCTCATTGGCAGTGGAGGCCGATGGGGCTAAATGGGGGGTTCGGTTCTTATGATCGCCACGCTGCTTCTTCTTATATCAGGATCGGCTAGCCCGGCTGAGGTCGTCCGGGAGGTCGAAGGGACAGAGTCCCCGCAAACGGCTGACTTGGTGGTGCTGGGCGGGTCGCCGAGCGGGTTGGCGGCGGCCGTTCAGGGAGCGCGGCTGGGCTTGAGCGTGATCGTTGTGGAGCCCTACCAACGCATCGGTGGCATGATGTCGGCGGGATTGACCCGTACGGATTTGGGACACGCAGCGACGACAGGCGGAATGGCGACCGAGTTCTTCAAGAGAGTGTCGGCTCACTACGATCCCGCGAAAAAGCCCTGGTCCGAGCAGGCCATGTCGTTCTTCTTCGAACCCAGCGTCGCCGAGGACATCTGGTGGCAGATGGTCCATGAAGCGAAGCACATTCGAGTCATTGTGCCTGCCCAACTCGTCTCGGTTTCGAAAGACGGCGAAAGACTACAGTCAATTCGAATCAAAGACCTCAGAACAGGCAGCACACGTCGCCTTGAGGCGGAGGTTTTCGTCGACGCTACGTATGAGGGCGACTTGGCGGCAATGGCAGGGGCGCCCTATCGCGTGGGCCGTGAAGCCAAAGAGGAATTCGGTGAGCCTCATGGGCTGGAACAGGCGGATGACTTGGTGCAGGCCTATTGCCTTCGATTGTGCGTGACGGACGACGAAGACAATCTCGTGGCTATCGCGAAGCCCGAGGGGTACAACCCTGACGAGTTCAAGTTGTTGGCGGAGTATGTAGAGGCAAAGAACATTCGAGAGTTCGTACCGGACTGTTTGTTTGCTCGCGAGAAGGTGAATGGCAAAGCCGACGGCAATGCCCAGTGGCATTGCTGGGTGTCCACCGATTGGGCGGGCATCAACTCGGAGTATCCCGAAGGTGGCTACGCGACGAGAGATGGGATCTATGAAGAGTATTGCCGGTTGACTCTGGGGTGGTGGTAC
>JAAEQP010001743.1 GCA_024231375.1 bacterium
GGCGGACATGGCGTACCGACCGCATGGACTCAGCCATGCATCATTGACGGCTCCCTCGTGGGCATCGATGGTGCGGATGCACCCGCCGCTCTTCGCCTCCCAGATGCACATCTTCCCATCGTCCCCCGCGGACAGCGCCAGAGCCCCCTCGCGGTCAAATGCCACCGCATTCACCCTGCGCTGGTGCCCTTCGGAATCGTGAAGGCATGTTCCGTCCTCCACCGACCAGACCATGACCTCACCGTCTTCGCTCCCGGAAATGACGTGCTTCATGTCGCGGGACAGTTCAACGGCGCGCACGGGCGCCTTGTGACCTTGCAGAACATTCCGGCACTTGGCGTCCGCAAGATTCCAAATGCGAATCGTTCGATCGGCACTGCCGGATACGGCAATCTGAGCCCCCGCCGCAAGACTCACGCAAGCCACCGAGCCGGAATGACCTGCCATCGTCCGAACCGATTGCCCTGTCCCCAAATCCCAAAGTTTGAGAGTATTGTCATCACTACCGGACAACACATACTTGGACGTATGGCTCACGGACAGAGAACGCACGCTGTCCCCATGACCTTGAAGGTTCCAGAGAAGGCGGCGCGAGTTCTCGTGCCCGGCTTGA
>JAAEQP010001744.1 GCA_024231375.1 bacterium
GAGTGGCTCTGGGCGTGGGGATACGGTCCCGGGTCGGATGCGATGAGTTGGCAACCGGGTCATCGCCAGACGCATCGGATGGACCTGTTCCGGTATCCGGGATTCGGGCCCTACGCGCGGTACAATCAGGAAATCGTGCATCAGCTCCCGCCGGAGCAGGAGTTGGTCCACTACAACGAGATCACCCATTGGCGCTACTCGCAGCACGGGTACATTCAGATGTACCCGAGGGCGGATCGAAACGGCGATCTGCCGCCGTGGCAGAACCATTTCATCTATGAACGCCGCCCCGACCAGGCCTTGACCATGGTCTACGACCGGCTCACGTTCTACGCGTGGCCGCGCTTCTACCATTGGGTCTTCGGCGAGGTGGTGCGGTATGGCGTGGGCGACATCACCCATTCCAGCGGACACCACGACCATTTCAACCAGTGGATGTGGCAGCGGCTGCTGTGGGCGCCGCGAACGAGCGTGGAAGCCGTGGTCGACGAGTATTGCCGCACGTGGTTCGGTCCGGAGGCAGCCCCGCTCATGGCACAGGCCCTGTTCCAACTTGAAGAGAATCTCGAGGAGAATCCGGAAACGCCCATCACTGAGAAGGACGGTATCGACCGGTACTACGACCTGGTGAAGAAAGCGGGCGAGGCCATTCCCGCGCACCTGAAGGAGTCGAACTGGCTGTGGCGCGAGTACATGCAAAAAGGCGCGCTGGACCGGTACGTGAAGCTCAGCGTTCGGCAGCAGATGGCCTTGCAGGAAGAGGTGGAGGGTCGGGTGGGGCGCGCGTTGAAGGGCGACAATCTGGACACCGCTATAGACGAAGTACTGCCGTGGTTTGATGGGCTCGACGAGACGGACGAGATGCGGGCGTTGCGCGAAGAGGCGGGACGCCTCGGCGACGAGAGCAACGCGTTGTTCGGCGTGCGGAGCGAAGGCTACTTCAATCTGGACCACGATTTCGTCGGTTTGGGCTGGTTGAAGCGTCAACTCCAACGTGCCCGCGATGCGAGCGACGAAACGGAGAAGCGTGACCTGCTGCGCATGATTGTGGCGTATGAAGACCCCGGTCCCGGCGGGTTCTACGACAATTGCGGCACGCTGAATCCGTGCCCCAACGTGACGGCCGGGTATCCCTACGACCACGGCCAGCCCTACGTCTCCCCCATGCTGTCCGAAGGCAACCGGCCGAGCCAGCGGTCCATGCATTTCACCCAGGACGAGGCGCAGGGCGTGACGCTCCACTACCGGGACCTGGACGCGGACGCTGACTACCGCATCCGGTTCACGTTGGTGCGGCCGTGGTATCAGGAACGATACGCGTTCCGCATGAACCAGCGCACGGTGACCATCTACGCGGGGGATGAGGATTTGGCCCGCGACGTGGAGTTGCCGCTGCAGATGAGCGATTTCTTCACCTACGACATTCCCGCGGACGCGATTCGCGATGGCGAGTTGGTCATTCGGTTCGAGAAAGCGCTCGATGTGGCGACCGGCGACCGGGTGTCGGTGGAGCAGTGGCGGAACAGCGGCGGTTGGGGCACGTTGGTGTCAGAGGCGTGGTTCATGAAGCGGTGAGGGTACGAGGGACCAGCCACCTCATCCCGTCATGCTGAGCGAATACGAAGCATCTCGCACTCAGGGACAGTCACCGGGAGAACGAGATCCTTCGCGTTCGCTCAGGATGACGGCAACGCGGGATTCTCGCCGGGCGTGACTGGACTGCGCAACGAACTCGCCACCTTGCTCATGATGGGCTGGCGCTTGCCGGAGCCGGTGGCGGGGATCTCAGCGACTTGCTCCACGGTGACCCGGACCTGCTCTCCAAACGCGCGTTGCAGGTTGCCTTCGATGTAACGGTAGCGATCGATGGCGAAGCCGTCTCTGAGCACCAACCGTACGGTGAACTCGTCGTAGGACTCCTGCACAACCTGATGCTGATGCACATGGTCGAGTTCATCGCTATCGCCGCCCCAATTGCCTTCGGGATCGGGGAACAGCAATCCCACGGTGAACATGGGGCTGATGACGCGTCCGTCGCGCAAGACGATCATATCGCTCAGGCGGCCTTCGACGGATTTGAGGGTGGGAAAGGGTCGACCGCAGGGGCATGGCGCGTCGGCCGCTACCGCTACATCCCCGATCTCGTATCGGATGAGCGGCATGGCGCGGGTGTGGAATCCCGTCACGATCACGCTGCCCATCTCCCCCGGCCCAACCGGCTTGCCGTCGCGCACGACTTCGATGATGCCCGTGTCGATGGACACGTGATACCCGCCGTGTTCCGGGCATTCGTGACTCACCAGTGCGGTTTCGCGGCTGCCGTAGTGATCGAAGACGCTGCATCCAAAGGCTTGTTCAATGGTCTGGCGACGGTGGTCGAACAGCGTCTCCGCGGCCGTCAAGACGAAGTCGAGCCGGATGTCGTCGATGCCCTTGTCGACGCAGTGTCGCGCCAGGGCGTAGGTGGCGCCCGCGTATCCGTGCAGTCCACGAACCTTGGCCCGCCGCATGCCATCGATGTAGGCATCGCATGTTGCCTCGGAGAGGGCGCCGGCACTGAGAAGCAGTTCCCGGTTGCACAGGCGGCGCAGTCGGCCCGGCAATGAGTTGTATTTCGCCACGTCGTAGGGCGACCCCCACAACAGGGCCAGCGGTGTGCCGAGCTGGTAGCCGGCCCAGTCCCACGCGCGCAACTTGGCGGCGTCGTGCCAGTCGCGCATTTCCTTCGTGGCGAGAAACTTGGTGGTCTCGCCCGTGGACCCGCCCGTGCACGATTCGCTGGTGCGGGGAGGGCGAGGGACGGCGTGGAGTTCGGTGTAATGGTCGCGGATAACTTGTTTGGTGAGCACGGGGAGCAGGGGCAGATCTTCGTGGGTCGCGATGTCGGTTGGGGTGAGTCCGCGTTCATCGAACACCCGCCGGTAGTAGGGTACGTGTGCGTAGGCGTGCTGGATGATGGCGCGCAGTCGCCGGTTCGACACTGCACGGAGTTCGTCGGCACTGACCCGCTGGTTCGCGTCGAGGTCGCGCAGGCACGCAAACAGGCGCGATCCCGTGGCGCGTGCATGCGCCCCTGCCGCGAAGCGGGCGAACTGTTGTGAGAGCGTCGTCGTGGGCATTGTGTCCTCTTGGGCGGTGTAGGCATAGAGTGTAGCCGGGTGCGCTGATGAAAACCAGCGGGGATTGGGAGATGTGAGAAGGCTGGTCGCTGGGTGTGTGGGAACTGGAGACCTGCGGTCACGTTGGTGGCTCGGTCTGAAGACCGGCCAAAACGTAAGACGACTCCCAAGTTTGTAGTGCGCCCTTTAGGGCGTTCCGGAAATCCGCTGGCGAGAGAAGAACGCCCTAAAGGGCGCGCTACGAACGAAGACTTGCGCCGGGCTCGGGTCCCAGGTATCCGGAACGCCCTGAAGGGCGCGCTACGAACTGGTCACGTATCCCAGGACGCCCCGTAGTCGAGGATGGGATACTCCAGCCACACGCGACGCGCCTCTTCTCGTCCGACGGAGGCCAGGTACGCGGTTGCGCTCGAATAGGGCCAATCCTGCCAGTAATCGACATAGCCGTGATGCACCGGGTTGTGGTGAACGTAGTTCAGCGTGGCCCAGAGATGGCGCTCGGAACGAATGGCGCGTTCCATGCAGTTGTACCAAACCTTGCGACCGCGCCGGTCCTCTTCCTGGTTCCATCTGAAGGACGTGCGCCCGTGGAGTTGCGCGATCCCTCGAAGCGTATCCTCCAGGGATTCCGTCTCGATGAGCGCATGGTAGTGGTTGGGCATCACGGACCAGGCGACTATGGCCACCGTCTTCGGCTCGAGTGCATTGAGCACCGCGTCCTCGAACTCCGACATCCGAGCGGAACTGCACCCGATGACGGGTTTGTGTTCGTAGCACGCCGCCGAGAGATGGAACACGCCCTCTCCTCGCCACGGGTGGGGAGGCCGATGCCAGGGATGGCCCTGAGCCTTCCTTTCGGCGAGGAACGCACTCCGCTCAGCCGCGGTCA
>JAAEQP010001745.1 GCA_024231375.1 bacterium
CGGCGCCTCCCATGGCCGCGATGCCAGATTAATGGTTCCCCGTCCCTGTGAGTCGCGCGAGGGAAACATGACGCGAAAGACACCCTCCGGGTCCACGAACCCCGAGAACGTCTGTCCCCAAATCCCGAAGGCCTCGTGCTCGACATCCGCCGCGTGCCACACGGAACCGTGCTGCACGATGCTCCACGCCTCGGGCTTCATCGCCGTCTCCATGGGCACGCGAAACACCGTCCCGAAATTGCGGTTCAACGCCACCGACGTGGACGGCGCATAGACGTAGCCCTCATGCACGAAGGCCGGGAAGAACTCCAGCAACGGCGGATGGAACCGATCCGATTCCGGATACAGCAACAGCTTCGGCGACGTATACGGCCCTTCCGGCTTCTCCGCCGTCATGCCGAGCAACGCCCATCCGAAACTCGGCCCACTGTCGGTCAACGTCAGCACGAGCCAGTCGTTCGTCCGCTTGATGATCGACGACGCATAGATCCGCCGATACTTTCCTTCGAGCAATGGCTGCTCCCGCGTCGTCGCAATCGGCCTCGCCGTGATGGTGAACGGACCCTCCGGCCGTTCCGCCCACGCGTACCCGCAGCCGCTGTTGACATCCGGCGGCGGATTCGCTGCGTTCTGCCACGTCAGGTTCGCCGTGCCCCAGTCGAAACACATGTGGTAGCGCCCGTCCGCGTAGGTCACCATGC
>JAAEQP010001746.1 GCA_024231375.1 bacterium
GGCGTGGCGCACGGGGCGACCGCAACGGTGGTTGGTGGTCACGGGCATCGAGCGCGTGTTTGGGGCTCGGACGGAAGCTACGGGCGTGACGATGGGGCGGAAGGCCAGCCTGGAGACTCTGGCACTTCATGACACGCCGTCCAGGGAGGGTGAGGCGCCGCTGGTTCGGCTGGAGGGCGTGGAACTCGAGTACTCGGCCCGGCCCATGGACAAACGCTACCTCACACGCCTCGCGATGAAGCACGCGGCGGTGGACGCGCAGGGCCGCAATCCCGAAGACACCAATTACGAGTTCCTGTTGCGGTTCCTGAGCCTGCCGTCGAGCGGCATGGACCCCACGCCCTTCATCCCCCGGGTGATCTCGATTGCCGCCCTCGACGTGGCGGTCGACATGCCGTCCTGGTCCGCCCAGGTCGATGGCGTGCGTGTGGAGGGGGCGGTTGATGCGTTGGATGAGATGCACTTCCACGTACACGGTGCGCCGGTGCGCGCTGCGTGGTCCGTCACGGGATTGGAGACCGGCCTCGATTCGCTCGAGGGTGATATCGATTTCGACCTGGCCCGGGACCGCGACGGCTTCAGTGTGGAAGGTCTCGCGGA
>JAAEQP010001747.1 GCA_024231375.1 bacterium
TATCGGGAGAGGGTTCGGTTTCCACGGGCGATCCCATTGAACTCATGGCCGACGTGGGCGTAAGCAAGGCGCGGGTGACGCGACCGGGCGGGGAGGAGGAGGTTGTCTCCCTCGATCCCCTTCGTCCGGTTTCCTTTGGAAACACCCGGGAAGCAGGTCCGTACAAGGTGGAGCGGGGAGAAACGTCGGAATGGTATGCCGTGAACCTCTTGGATCGGCACGAGTCGGCGGTGACGCCCGCTGAAACGCTCCGTCTGGGTAAGGCCGAGGTAGAGGCCGTTGAAGGGCCGATTCAGTTCAATCGAGAGTTCTGGCCATGGCTGCTGATGGCGGCCTTGGCGGTTCTGGGGCTTGAGTGGTGGGTGTACAGCCGGAGGGCATGGCTTTGAGAAGAGGATTCGTCTGGTTTGGGTTGGCTGTGGGGTGTCTCTGCACCGTGGACGTGTTCGCGGCCGAAGGCGACCTCACGCTGAACATCTTCGTCAACTACGGCGCCGCGTACCGCGACGGTACCTGGGTGCCGGTGGATGTGTTCGTCAAGAACGAGCAGCGCGACATTTCGGGGTCTGTGGAGGTCAGGACGTATTCGAACACAGGCGAACTGCAGAGTCCCGTCTACCGTGTGCCGGCCGA
>JAAEQP010001748.1 GCA_024231375.1 bacterium
GCCTGTCGCGGGTTCCCTGGCCGACGCCATCGAGATCTTTCGGTTGGCCAAGAAGCACAAAGTGCCCTGCTGGACTTCGTCGTCCTACCGCTACTACCCGAGCATGGTGGAGTTGAAGGCGAAAGACGTGGGCGACATCAAAGGCGCCGTTTCCTACGGTCCCTGCTCGATTGAAGAACACCATCCGGATCTCTTCTGGTACGGCGTGCATGCCACCGAAGCACTCTTCACCATCATGGGCCCCGGAGTCGAATCCGTCGTGCGCACACACACCGCCGACACGGACGTGGTGACCGGTGTATGGTCCGGTGGCCGCGTCGGCACGCTACGCGGTCTGCGCAACGCCAAGACCCCGCACCAGGTGATTGTGTTTGGTACGAAGGCCGTTGAGGCGCAGCAGGGCGGCGGCAACTACGCTCCGCTGGTGGTCGAAGTGATGAAGGCGTTTAAGTCGGGCGAGGTGCCCGTGTCGCCCCGCGAGACCATCGAGATGTTCGCCTTCATGGAAGCCGCCGACGAAAGCAAACGCCGTGGCGGCACGCCCGTGACCATCGCCGAAGTCCTCGAAATGCACCGTGGCGACGAGCCGCTGCCGTACTAAGGCCGACGGGCATTGAAGCAACCAGCCCACCGGCGGACCCTCCGTCGGTGGGTTTTCTATGATCGGTCGTGCCCGTCGAAGCACGCCAACGCCCCCGAAGGGGGCGCACATAACAGA
>JAAEQP010001749.1 GCA_024231375.1 bacterium
GCAGTCGATGACACCGGCGCGTTGTACGTGGCGGACAGCGCCAACTGCAATATCCAGAAATTCCGTTACGTCGAGCGTTCGGAAGACAGCAAGGCCATCGTGGTGGCTGGCGGAGGCCCGTTCCCGGGCAATGACCTCTGGGACGCGACGCAGATGTGCGCGAATTTCGCGTACCGTGCGCTGACGCATCAGGGGTTCACGAAAGAGACCATCTTCTACCTGTCGTCAGACACTGACCTGGACTTGGACTCCAATGGCGTGGCGGATGATGTGGACGGGGACGCGACGAACGCGGACCTCCAGTACGCGCTTGAGACATGGGCGGGTGCGGAGTTGAACGGACTGCCCACGGGGGATGTGGTGGTGTATCTCGTCGATCATGGCGGACCGGGCACGTTCCGGATGAGCGGGTTGGAGACCTTGGCGTCCACGGATTTCGGGGCGTGGTTGGATACGTTGCAGGCGGCGGTGTCGGGTACGGTGACGGTGGTGTACGACGCGTGCGAATCGGGCACGTTCGTAACGGATTGCGCGGCGCCCACGGGCTATGAAGATAAGCGCATCGTCATCACGAGCACCTCGCCGGGTGAATCGGCGTATTTCGTTACGCAAGGAACCGTATCCTTCTCGAACTATTTCTGGACGCAGATTTTCAATGGCGTACCGGTGGGCAGCGCGTTCGATCTTGCCTCGCAAGCCTTGTCGCAAACCTACGACTACCAGACGCCGCTTCTGGAAGACAACGGCAACGCGGTGGCCAACGACGGGGGCGACGGAGC
>JAAEQP010001750.1 GCA_024231375.1 bacterium
CGCTCGGTCCGGCTCGAGGTCACGGACATGGTCTACTTGGACGACGTGGTCGTTGTCACCGAGCCCGGGGAACCGAAGTCGACGGTCGAGGTGAAGGCAAAAGTGGTTGCGGAAGAGGGGGCGCCTGACGAGATGGTCGTCGCGGCGGTCTTGCGTGATGCCGGTGGCGTTGAAGTGGCCGCCGGTTCCACGCTGGTGGCCTTTTCGGGCGACGCGGGAGAAACGGCGATCACGCTCGAGGTCGACCAGGCGCACCTGTGGACGCCGGACGAGCCGAACCTCTACGGCCTGTGCGTCGAGTTGCGTGACACTGCCATGGGCGCGTGCCGCGACGCGTGCCGGCGCCGCGTGGGCATCCGATCTATCCGGGTCGAAGGCACGAGGCTGTCGCTGAACGGGAATCCGTTTGTGGTGAAGGGCTTCAACCGCTACGAGGACTACGCCAACGCGGGTCGAAGCGCCAATGAAGTAGCGTGCCGCCGCGACGTGCAGTTGGTCAAAGAAATGGGCGGAAACACGATTCGGTGTCACTACCCCTACTCTCCGGAGACTTACGACATCTGTGACGAGATGGGCCTGTTGTGTGTGAGCGAAGTGCCCTTGAATCAGTGGGGGCGCCCCCTGGTGCTTACCGATTCAAAGGAAGCCCTTGCCGCTGCGAAGACGCAGCTGCGCGAGATGATTCGATGGCAGCGGAGTCATCCGGCTGTCTTCATGTGGAGCGTCAGCAACGAGAATATGTGCAAACCTCTCGAAGACACGGCGGAGTCCCGCGAATTGGCGGACATGGTTGTGGCGGGCAACATCGAGTTGGTGGATATCGCCCGCGAAATGGACTCGACCCGGCCGGTCATCGAGGTCAGCAACTGTTGGCCCGGCGACAGGGTTTTCGAGAGAACGGACATGTGCGCGGTGAACGTCTACTTCGGCGCATCGACGCCCCATGTCGATACCGTCCGCGATTTGGCCGAGGCGATGCACGAACGCATGGAGGAGTTGCGAGCCGAGTATCCCGACAAACCGATTCTGGTTAGCGAGTTCGGTGGCTGGTGTGTGCGTGGCCTGAAAACCGACTACTTTCCAGGCGAACCGTATCAGGCGGCGCTGCTCCGAACGTATTGGGAGGCCATGGAGCAAGAGGAGAATTTCGTTGGAGGCCTGGTTTGGGCTTTTGCCGACAGCGATGTACACCGCCGGTTCAAATGGATCTATGAACTCCGTTGCGCCTACGGCGTGTTCGACATCCACCGCAACCCGAAGGAGTCCGTCGAAACGCTCCGCGAGCTCTGGACAAAAGGCAACGGTCAATAGGCACAGCGAGCAAGACTTTTCGGGCTCACAAAGCGGGTTCCAAGAAGAGTAGCAGCGGTTCGAGCGGGTCGAGTTCGAGGAAGTCAGGGACGGCGCTCTCGTCGAACAGGTTGGTCATTTTCTCGATGCGCTCCGGGGCTGCGATGCGTATGGGAAGCGCGTAGGAACGGTAGTTCACCACGTTCACCAAGTATCCGCCGTCGCGGCGCGTGGACCAGTACATGACGCCGGGCGCAAGGCGTCCTTTTTCGTCGGTGACGCGTACAGGCCGGTCAACCTCGAGGCTGCTCAGAAGTGCCTCTCCAAGCTCCCGGTATTCTTCCACGCTTAATGCGCTTGGGCGATAGATGACGGTGCCCTCGCCGTGCGCTGCCACGCGTTCCGTGCTATCGGGCAGGAACGCAGGCAACGCGCGCGGCCTGCTGTACTCGTCCATGGCGAACGAGTCGCCCACCACGACCAGCGTGCCGCCTCCGGCGGCATAGTCCCCGAGGAGGGCGACGAGATCGTCTTCAATACGCATGGCGCGCGGAACGAATACGGCCTTGAAGGCCGACAACCCTCCGTTTTGTGCTTGGCGGTGCGTCACAAACCCGACGGGCGCTCCCAGGAAGTACAGTCCCTCGTAGGCGTACTTCATCTCGTTGAGATAGTCTTCGGTGAAGGGGATGGACGCAGGCACCACGAGCAACGCCACTTCCGGCTTGATCTGTTGAAGCGCCACCACCTCGTCGGCCAGCCGCAACAGGTCAAGCCCCGTTCTGCCCAGGGCCTCGGTACAGTTGGGACGCGCCAGGATAGAGTGTTCTATCGTAGCGCCGCTACCCCGTTCCCAGACCCAGGTGGTC
>JAAEQP010001751.1 GCA_024231375.1 bacterium
CAGGCCTTGACATATCGGCCACCTCCGGGTTACTAATTTCTTAGTCCTAATTCGTTAGTAGATTACACCCCGGGAGCGGTTCTGTCAAGGGGAAAATCGGACCCTTCTGAACAGGGCCTTCGCAACCAGGCATGGACGGCGCCTCCTTCCGTCTTTGCGGGCTGTGTGTGGCTGCCTCCGGCCACACAGGGACATGCACATACAGGATAGACGGGATTCGGGGCCCGTGTATTCATACACAGGTCAGGTGACCGTCCCGTGACGGCCGCGACAGAGCGCGGCCCTACCGCAGTGCCGCTCAATAGTCGTGGTGACCGTAGAGAAGGCGTGGCAACGCGGTAGGGCCGACCTCCGTGTCGGCCGTCTTCACACGCATGTCAAATGACCGTCCTGTCACGGCCTTCTCCAAGACGGTCTCCGGGCAGAATTTGCCTTCGCTGCGGGTTATGTCTTTAATGGTGATGTAGCCGTCATGGGGGCGAAGGCATGGGTAGCGGTCAGCCGCACAGAGAGACGGGTGTGAATCGGTCGCCGGTTCGGTGGTACGGACCGGCGTTGCCGTGGGCTGGGCTTGCAGTACTGGTGGCCTCTCTTGTGGCGATGGATGTGGTGTTGTGGCGCTTGGCGGCGCGGGCGGGGGATGCAGGGGGAACGGCTTTCTACACGACGGCGCCCGTCGTCGCACTCACTGTGGGCATCGCGAGCGCGCTGGCGCTGGGGTGGATGGTGTGGGCGCTGCGTAGGGAGAACACGCGGCTGCGCGCCGCGGAGCACGCGCTAAAGGAGACGAAGGACCGAGACCGCATCATCTCGGATCTGATCACGGATTACGCGTACTCGCAGGCTGTCACTCCGGAGGGCACGTTCGCGCGTGAGTGGGAGGCGGGCAGTTTCGAGCGGCTGACGGGATACACTGTGGACGAAGCCTGGGCGCTGGCGGATTGGCGTGTCCTGATCCACCCCGAGGATGTGAGCATAGTTGAGGGGCGGGCGGCACGCCTGATTGAGGGCATGACCGAGGCCGTCGAATATCGGACGATCACGAAGGAGGGCACGATCCGCTGGCTTCGGGACCGCGCGACGCCGATCTGGGCCGACGACCGTTCGCGCGTCGTTCGGGTGCTCGGAGCGACGCAGGACATTACGGCGCAGAAAGAGGCTGAGGAACGGTTGCGCGAGAGCCGCGACCTGCTGGAAGAGCGGGTCTGGGAACGGACAAGCGAGTTGGCGGCGGCCAACGTGGAACTGCGGCGCGAAGTGCTGGAGCGCGCGCGGGTTCAGGACGCGCTGGACTCGTCGGGCCGCTTTCTGCAGATGGTCGTCGACGGGATCCCCGAGGCACTGCTCGTGATCGACACGGAGTACCGAATCGTGATGGCGAACCGCGCGGCTCGGGATCTGTCCGGCGTCATCGACCTGCAGGAGGGATCGCTGAGTTGCTACGACCTGTTGCACCGTCAATGTGAAGCCTGCGGTGGCCAGGACCATCGCTGTCCGTTGCAGGAGGTGCTGGCCACGGGCCAAGCCGTGCGCGTGACGCATCGGCATTTCGGCAGAGACGGCCGCGAGATGCTGATGGAGATCGCGGCGGCGCCCATCTTCAACGAGGACGGCACCATCGGCCGCATTGTGGAAACCTCGCGGGAAGTGACGGAGCGCGTGTATGCGGAGCAGCGGTTGCGGACCAGCGAAGAGCGTCTCCGTCTGGCATTGGAGGGCACGAGCGACGGGCTGTGGGACTGGAATCTCGAGACGGGCGCCGTGTATTTCAGCCCCCGATACTACACGATGCTCGGGTACGAGCCGGACGAGTTTCCCTCATCGTACGAGGCGTGGCGCGATCTGCTACATCCTGATGATGTGGACCCCGCGGAACGGGCGATGCGCGCGCATATGGCCAGTCAGCGTGATGCCTACGAGATCCCCTTCCGCATGAGGGGGAAGGACGGCGCGTGGCATTGGATCCTCGGTCGGGGCAAGGTCGTGGAGCGGGACGCGGGAGGCCGGGCCATCCGAATGGCCGGCACGCACACGGACATCAGCCTGTCGAAAGCGGCTGAAGAGGCCATTCGCGAATCGGAGCGGCGGTACCGGGAGTTGTTCGAGGAAAGCCGGGACGGCTTGATGGTGGTGTCGCCCGATGGTCTCATTCTGAGTGCAAACGCGAGCCTTCGGGAGATGCTGGGGTACACGGTCGAGGAACTGGCCGCGAAGCACACCCGGGACATCACCCCGGAAGAGTGGGTGGCCTACGAGCAAGAACACGTGGCCGCGGAATTGGACCGGCAGGGCTTCTCGAGTCTGTACGAGAAGGAACTGATCTGCAAAGACGGGACCCGGTTGACGGCCGAAACACGGACGTATCTCCATCGCGGCCCGGACGGCACGCCCCGCGGGACCTGGGCCTTCGTGCGGGACGTTACCGAGCAGAAACGCGCACGCGAGCGCGTCTCCCTGCTGTCGTCCGCGCTGGAACAGAGCGCCGAAGGCGTGGCCGTGATCGACATGAAGGGGCGGATCCTATTCGTCAACGGTGCGTTCGCGGCGGCCCACGGCTATTGCCCGGAGGAACTCGACGCAGAGAGCGTATCGGCGTTCCACACACCGGAGCAGATGCCGGAGGTGAAGGCCGCGAACCGGCAAATCCTGGAGACGGGCGCGTTCAGCGGTGAGGTCTGGCACGCCACGCGTAGTGGGCGCCCCTTCCCGACGTGGATGACGAACACCCTGTTGCACGGGCCCGACGGCGCCCCCATGGGCATCGTGGGCACCATCCGAGACATCACGGACGAGAAACGCAACGAGGAGGTCTTGCGCACCAGCGAGGAGCACTTCCGATCGCTCATCGAGAACGCGGTGGATATGATAGCTGTGCTAACGCGGGATGGCCGCGTCACATACGAGAGTCCATCGGTGGAACGGACACTGGGAGGCAGCCGGGGCCTGGGCGATGAATGGATGGCCTTCGACTTGATCCATCCGGATGATCTGGCGGCCATCGAGCGCACCGTGAGGGCGATTCTGGCGCGTCCGGGCACGCCGCAGGCAGTGGAGTTCCGGTTCAAGCATGCGAACGGCACGTGGCGCGTCCTGGAAGGTGTCGGAACGGCCATGCCGGACGATTCGGGCGAACCGCGCATCATCGTAAACGCGCGGGACATCACCGAGCGCAAGAACACCGAGGAACAGCTGATCCAGGCGAGCAAGATGGCTTCGCTGGGCGTCCTGGTGTCCGGCGTAGCGCACGAGATAAACAACCCGAATTTCGCAGTCATGGCGAATCTGGGCTTGCTACGGCGGGTGTGGGACGGCGCGCGAGGCATCCTCGACCGATATCACCAGGAAGAGGGCGATTTCCGGCTTGCCGGCACGAAGTACTCGCAGTTGCGCGACGACGTGCCCGTCATGTTCGACGATGCGGTGAACGGTTCGACCCGAATCAAGCGTATCGTGCAGGAATTGCGAGACTTCGCACGGCAACGGCCCACGGACCTCACGGAATGGGTCGATGTGAATTCGGTGGTGGCGGCGGCCACGGTGCTCATGGCCAACATGATCTCAAAGTCCACCGGCAATTTCTCGGTGGAGTACGCGCCGGATCTTCCGAAGGTGCGCGGCGACTCGCAGCGCCTGGAGCAGGTCGTGATCAATCTGGTGCAGAATGCGTGTCAGGCGCTACGGTCGGAGGAGGAAGCGCTCACCGTACGGACCTTCGAGGACGTGGCGCAGGCAACGGTTCTCGTGGAAGTGGCGGACCACGGGCGAGGGATGGCCGGCGATGTGCTTCCGAACATCACCGACCCCTTCTTCACGACGCGGCGGCACGTGGGGGGGACGGGGCTGGGGTTGTCGGTGTCGGCGCGGATTGTCGAAGAACACCGCGGAACCCTGACCTTCGAATCGTCGGACGGATCGGGCACGGTGGCGCGTGTTTCGCTGCCGTTCGGGGAGCCAGACAGGGGTGACGGAAAGGAGCAAACATGATCGATGCGTCAGTCTATCCCGCGCATCCGGTGTTGATTGTGGACGACGAGGCGCAGGCAGTCCAGACGATCGTGGTGGTTCTGCGGGCGAACGGGATTACCAACGTGACGCGATGCATGGACAGCCGCGAGGTGATGGGGCTGTTGGCCGCGGAGGAGCACGCGGTCGTGCTGCTGGATCTCACCATGCCCCACGTGTCGGGGGAGACCCTCCTCCCCCGGATTGCCGAGGAGTATCCCCGCGTACCCGTGATCGTAGTGACGGGCATGAACGACGTGGACACAGCGGTGCGTTGTATGTCGCAAGGCGCGTTCGACTACATGGTGAAGCCCGTCGAAGAGCAGCGGCTGACGTCCGGCGTGCGGCGCGCGATCGAAATGCGGTCGCTGGAATCGGACTACACCGAGTTGAAGAACCGTATGCTGACCGGCCGCCTGGAACAACCCGAGGCCTTCGCCGACATCCTGACCGGCAGCCCCAAGATGCTGTCGGTGTTTCGCTATGCCGAGACCGTGGCGCGAAGCACGCGCCCCGTGCTGATTTCGGGCGAAACCGGGGTGGGCAAGGAACTCCTTGCCCGCGCCGTGCATGGAGTCAGCGGTCTGCAAGGGCCCTTCATGCCGGTCAACGCCGCGGGCCTCGACGACACCATGTTCTCGGACGCCTTGTTCGGGCACGTGCGCGGCGCGTTCACCGGGGCGGACGTCTCCAGACCCGGGATTCTCGAACGGGCCCGCGGCGGAACGGTGTTCCTGGACGAAATCGGCGACCTGCGGATGGAGTCCCAGGTGAAGCTTCTGCGTCTGTTGCAGGAACGAGAGTACTTGCCCCTGGGGGCGGACGCACCCAAGGAGTCGGAAGCGCGGATCGTGTTGGCCACGCACCGGGATCTCGAGCGGCTCGTCGAGGAAGGCCGGTTCCGCAAAGATCTCTATTACCGCCTTCAGGTGCATCGGATTCACATCCCGCCCCTTCGCGACCGGCTCGAGGACGTGCCCCTTCTTCTTGACCATTTCCTGGGCAAGGCCGCGGAGGCCCTCGGGAAGCCCCGGCTCGCGCCTCCCAGTTCCCTGCTTCCCCTCTTGCGGTCCTATGGGTTCCCCGGAAACGTGCGTGAGCTGGAGGCCATCGTGTTCGATGCGGCGGCCCGCGCTGAAGGCGGGGTCTTGGCGCTGGAGGCCCTGCGCGAGCAGATGGAGGGCCGCGGAGTTCAGGAGCCCGTGCTGGCGGAAGCCGGTGGCAGTGTCCCGTTCGCGATGCAGCCGGGAGCGTTCCCGACGATCAAGGAAGCTACGGAGTACTTGGTGCAGGAGGCCCTGGATCGGTCAAGCGGGAACCAGACCATCGCCTCTCAGCTGCTGGGGATCACGCCTTCGGCGCTCAACAAGCGGCTCAAACGGGCTCAAGGTAGGTAGATTTTATTGATTTGAGCGGTTGAGTTTTGTCAAGGTCGTGACGTTCGTCACGCCATCCCATAATGCGCTGTAGTGTAATGTGTTACAACTCTTCCTTCCCCTTCCGGTTGACATCTCTCACAGTGAGAGCTCTGCCTGCCACTCCTTGCCAAATAGCGTGAAGTTGCTAACATATAGCCACTTATGGTCGTAGCGTCTCCTTGGCACGGGGTATGCAGGATATGTGGCTGTCGTCCCTGGAGGCGAAGCAAGTTGAGCGAGACCGAAACAGGCAGGAGGATAGGCTGTTGTACTTCCGGATTTGCCAGGAAGCAGACCGAATCCGATTCGAGATCTCCTCCGAGAAGCGGGCGATCGAGTTGGCCCACGAGACGTGCCTCGGGTTTCTCACGGATCACGGGGCCCGGAACGCGGTCCCGGTGTACGTCGTGCTGGACGAATTGCTGAAGAATGCGATGAAACATGGCAACGGCTGCGACCCGGGCAGGCACATTCAGTGCAGCCTTTCGGCGGTCAGCGGCGGCCTTTTCGAACTGTCGGTGTCGGACGAGGGCGCCGGGTTCGCGTATGAAGAGTTGGATACCACCTTGCCGGACGACCCGCGAACCGTGACCCGGCGCGGACTGATCGTGGCAAGGGCTTTGTCGGAGTCTCTGGAATTCTCGGACGGGGGACGATGCGTAACGGCCAAGATCCCCGTGACCGAGAGTACCGCGAGCGACGGCGCGAATGGTAGTGCGCTGGGCGGCCTGTGGGGCCCGGCAATGAACGGCGAAGAACAGGCGCGACGGAACGGGACGGTTTGCTAGACGCCGTGACGTCCTTACAGCAGGAAACTTGTGGCTTCAATGCCCAAGGGAGAGAACAATGATCGGGAACATGACAGTAGGGAAGCGGATTGGTCTGGGTTTCGGTGTAGTCCTCCTTATGTTGGCCGTGGTGAGTACGCTTGGCTATGTGGGCGTGAGTTCCATGGGCACAGACTCCCGGGAAGCCATCGTCAAGAACGAGCTCAGCGAACTCATTGTACAGCGCGAGCTTGACCATATGAAATGGGCCGCCAAGGTAGGCGCTCTGCTGACGGACGAATCCGTGACGGAACTGGAAGTGCAGACCGACCCGACCAAGTGCGCCTTCGGGCAGTGGTACTACGGCGATGGCCGGCGGGAAGCGGAGAAGCTGGTGCCTGGCGTGTCGGAAGTACTGGCCCAGATCGAGAAACCACACAGGGAGCTGCACGAGTCGGCCATCGAGATTGGCGACGTCTACCGGACCTCCCATGGCGACCTCGCAATGACCCTCGCCGCCCGGTTGCAGGACCATATCGCGTGGAGTGGGAAGGTGTCGCATGCTCTCGCCAGCGAGGGTGGCGGACTGCTGGCCTACCAGGAGCGGGTGCAGAATGCCGTTGATCAAGCGCTGTCGATCGTGAAGGGCTGCGACGGAGACAATGCCTTGGGCGGAGAGGCCGAGCAGCAGGCGGCGGCCTTGGCCACATTGCGCCGGATTCGCTACGGCGCGGACAGCACCGACTATCTCTGGGTGAACGACCTGCATCCCAAGATGGTGATGCATCCTTACAAACCCGAGTTGGAAGGGAAAGACCTGACAGAATCGGCCGACCCAACGGGGAAACGGTTGTTCGTGGACATGGCGAACATCTGCCGACAGGATGGCGGCGGGTTCGTGATGTACCATTGGCCTCTTCCGGGCACGGAAGATGTCTCACCGAAGATCTCCTACGTGCGCCTGTACGAGCCATGGGGATGGGTGGTTGGAACCGGCGTGTTCCTGGATGCGGGTAACGAGGATTTGCTGGCGCGCGCTACGGACTATGCAGAGGGCAAGCCCTTCACCCTTGGCGTGCAGACCGATCCCTCGAAGTGCGCATTCGGAAAGTTTCTGGCCGATCCCGCGACCCACGATTTGAGATCGCACTTCCCAGAGCTTGACACGGCCTTGGCAGCGACGGACGACCCCCATAAGAGGCTTCATGCATGCGCCATCCGGATCGAAGATCTGGTGACTGAGCGAAAAGCCGACGAAGCCATCCGGTTGTACGAGACGGATTTGTCGACGGCCTTGGAGCAAGTGCGCGGGCATTTCCACGAGGCCATGGAGGCTGAACACGAGTACGCCGAGGCGGCCTCATTCGCGGGCCAGGTGTACGCATCAAAGACCAAGCCGAGTTTGGCCCACGTTCAGGAGTTGCTCGGAGAGACGTCGAACCGTGTGTCCACGGTCGTCGAAGAGACCAACAAAGGCATGCTAACGATGGCCAGTAGGACCAAGGTCTCGGTCATGGTGGTGTCTCTGGCCGCTATTGCAGTCGGGATCGTGGGCGCCTTCTTCATCGCGAAGAGTCTTGTCCGCACCCTCAAGAACATCATCGACGGCCTTTCGGGCGGTTCGGAACAGGTGACAGCCGCATCCGGCCAGGTGGCGGAGGCGAGTCAATCCATGGCTGAAGGCGCGAGCGAACAAGCCTCGAGCCTGGAAGAGACATCGGCGTCGCTGGAAGAAATGTCCTCCATGACGCAGCGCAATGCGGATCACGCCACACAGGCCAGCACCATGGCCGGTGAGGCACGGGACGCAGCGCGCGATGGCGCCACCTCGATGGAGCGGATGACCGAGGCCATCGGCAAGATCAAGGCCACCTCGGACGAGACGGCCAAGATCATCAAGACCATCGACGAGATTGCGTTCCAGACCAACCTCCTTGCCCTGAATGCCGCGGTCGAGGCCGCCCGCGCCGGCGATGCGGGCAAAGGCTTCGCTGTCGTCGCGGAAGAGGTCCGGAACTTGGCCAGGCGCAGCGCCGATGCAGCGCGGGACACCTCCGGCCTCATCACGGAATCCCAAGAGAGCGCCGACAGCGGCGTCCGCGTATCCGAAGAGGTTTCGGAGGTGCTGGGACGCATTCGTGACGGTGTGGAAAAGGTCACGGGCATTCTCGACGAAGTGGCCGCCGCCAGTAAGGAACAGGCCCAAGGCGTCGAGCAGATCAACGGGGCCGTCACCCAGATGGACAGGGTCACTCAGTCCAACGCCGCGAACTCCGAAGAAGCCGCTTCGGCCAGTGAAGAGCTGTCCGCTCAGGCCAAGGAGTTGAACGATATGGTGGCCATCCTCTCCGGGCTGGTGGGCGGCGGGGCCGACGGAACCGGCCAGGTCGGTTCGCGACGTGCCGGGCCTCCGGATTCGACCGCGCAGTTGGCCTACAAACCGTCGGACCGGAGTCGCATGACCCGCGCTGGAAAGCCTGCCCTGCGCGCGGAAGCGCCCGAGAACGGCGCTTCCCCGGATCAGGTGATCCCCCTGGACGACGACGATTTGGGCGATTTCTGACCAACCAGTTGAGACCCCCATCGCAGGTCTCCCCCTGCGATCATTCGCGGGCCCCTCCCGCCCGCGAAAGGCGGGCGCCG
>JAAEQP010001752.1 GCA_024231375.1 bacterium
CACCACCTGGGACACGAGGTCGGCGCATGTGAACGCGATGCAGCCTGCGCCGCCGTAGAGGTCGTAGAGGGTGTTGGCGCCGGTCTCGGCGACCCATTCGCGGATGTGGCCGTAGAGGCGTTCGGCGCCCAGGGCATTGGTTTGGAAGAAGCTGAAGGGCGAGATGCGGAACCGCAAAGGGTCCATCTCTTCACGGCCGGGGACTTCAAGCACTTCGTCGATAGTCTCCGCCCCGTGGAGCAACGTCATCTCGTCGGCGGCCGCGATCTCGGCCATACCACGAAACACCGCCCAGTGGATGCTCTCGCAGGGAAACACATCCTGAACCGCGGCCACGAACCCGTCCCGGTCGAGGTCGCCGTCGTTCGTCACCAGCACCACCATGCGCTGGCCCGTGCGGCGTCCGGCGCGCACCAGCAGGATGCGGAGAAACCCGTCTTTCGACTTCGAACTGAACGCGGTCAAGGAATTGGCACGCGCCCACTGCCTCACGCTATTCATGAGGGCGCCCGTACCTTCCGGCGCGATGAGGCAGTCCTCAATGTCGAGGGTCCAGAACCATTTCCCCTTGCGCTTGAAGCCGAGGACGGTTTCGCGTTGGAATCCCTTGGGCGGCGGCTCGGGATACTGCTTTCGCGCGAAGCTCGGGTCGACCTTGTTGCGGTAATGCCACAGGTCGGGCGAGGGGGTGATAGGAATGGGTTGGTCCCAGTATTCGGCAAGCAGCTCGCGCAACACGGCTTCTTTGGACACCAACTGGTCGGCATACGCCACGTCTTGCGCGGCGCATCCGCCACAATCACCGAAATGGGGACACACACGGTCGGTAGTCAAGGGTACACGCTCCTTTGGCGGGTAATGACTGATTTCGCCAGCCGGAGGGTCGCATACCGTGCCCGCCCAGCGCAACCCGGCGCGTCACCCGCCTCCAAGATTATCGAATCACTACAAGACTGGAGCTACTCCTCCTCGGCCCTTGGCAAGCTATTCACGAACTCCTGTGCCGCCAACGTGATTTCGGCGTTGAACTTCGTGAGCATCTGCGTCGCCTCAGTCCTCTTTCCCTTCTTCAAGAGACGTGCCGCCTGCTTCTCGACCGCACGTCTCCTCGCATCCGCTCTCTTCTCAAACTGATGTGCTTCCGCGGCCATCGCGCCCCTGTCCGTCGATCGGTTGAGCAAGTGCAGCGTTCCGTCGGCGATGGTTACCGGCGTTCCCCTGCCGCCCATGAAGAGCGGCACGTACACGTTCGAGGGGTGGCCAAGGCTCACCCAGGCACAGGTCAGGAACCCTGGGTATTCTTCATGCACTTCCGCGGTGAGCGAGCAGAGCCCATCTTCCTTTCTCAGCGCTTCGTTCATGGCGAGGGCATCCAACGGAAGGTCTTGCTCAGAGGGGAAGGTCCCCTTGTTTCGAACGAATCCCGTCTCCTTTGCCCAGTCAATCATGCTGACCGCCTCGGCAAGCTGCAGGGCCGTGACAATGTCTCCGGATGCGTCCGCGAACGTCCAACGCGTGCCGATCGCATTGCCGGCATAGTAGCCCTCCTTGCTGGTCATCTCGAGGATATCCAGGGCTTCCTGGCAGGTGGCGGCGCTCTCCGCGATGTACCGCGAAAGCGAGTGAGTCATCCATCCTTTCCGGCGTGGGTGAGGATCGCGCCCGCACTGAACGTGGCAACTCGCAAGGCCCTTCTCGTTCACGAACATGCATGGTTCGAGGCCATGCACATCTCCGACACGGAAGAACTTGTGCAGGTCTTTGCCTTCGACCACGATCTTCTTGAAATAGGCCCCCTGCAAACGAAACCGGTTCTGTCGCAACTTGTGAAGCAGCGCCCTTCCGTCTTTCGTGGCCGTTCCCCATGCTGCATAGGAGATGCATTCGTGTTGCGAATTCACTCCTCGGTACTTGGCGCCGAGGTAGATTCCGTAGAGCGTGGGATCCACACCGATTTCCTTCGCCACCGCGCTTGCCTCATCCAGCCAATGGGGCGCGAGTTGTTCAGTAATCTCCACATAGCGTCCTCCCGTCTCCAGAAGGTCCTTGTGTTCCTCTGTAAATCGCTCAAAATCCGCTCTGATCTTGTCGCCGTTTAGTTTCGCGAACCCCCGCCCCACTTCTTCCGGCGTTCCTTCCAGAACCACGCACCGCATGGGCGGTTCTTCTTGGGTGACAACCAGGCAGCCCCCCATAAACATGATCATTGAAACCGCTGCTATTGCACTTCTCCACGACATGGCCATTACCTCCTGGGAAATCCTGGGGGAAAACACTGAAGCCGATATTCCATATGAAGCAGCCCCGCCCATTGCGAGCGCCCTTCCGCCGATGGTAGAGGCATCTATCTGCATCTTCAAGTCGGTTCTGCCCTGACGAGCCGCCCGGGTCAGTTGAATAAGGGACGTGAGTTGGGGATCATGGTGTCCGAGCATGTGCCACGTCCGCGAGAGTAGGGTGCGCATCTTGCGCAACCCCTTGGAGGAGGCGACCCATGAAGGCTCTACGAACAAGCATCATCCTGGCCGCAGCATGCGGGTTTGCCGCCACGGCGTACCCCGACGACAAGAACGAGACCCCCGTGCGTACGTCGCGCCGTCTCACTGTCGATTGGCGCACCGAGTTTCAGCGGATCGACAACTTCGGCGCCTCCGACTGCTGGTACATCCAGTATGCGGGGCTCTGGGCCGACGAGAGCCGAAACCGGTTGGCCGACCTCCTCTTCTCGACGGAAGTGGGCGCGGGCCTGTCGTCTTGGCGCTTCAACATCGGGGCCGGCATCAACCGCGAACGCATTGCGGCCCCATCGCGTACCGTGGAAACCTTCGAAACCGCCCCGGGAGAGTACGATTGGACGCGTCAAGAGGGCACACGCTGGTTCCTGGGCGCCGCGAAGGCGCGTGGCGTCGACCAGTTCGTTGCATTCGCGTGCAGCCCGCCTGCGCGCATGACGCGCAACGGATTCACCAACTGCACGAAGGGCCTCGGGTCGACCAACCTTAAAGCCGGCATGGAGGACGAGTTCGCCAAATACCTCGTTGATATCGTCAAACACTTCCGCGACAACGAAGACGAGTCGCAGCGGGTCGCCATCAATTGGATCAGCCCCATCAATGAACCCCAGTGGGACTGGGACGGCGGCATCCAGGAGGGCTGCCGCGCCGGCAACGACGACATCAAGGCGGTGGCGCGGGCCCTGGCCGCGGAGATTGAACGCCAGGGCTTGGACGCGAACATCCTGCTAATCGAGGGCGGCATTTTGGACAGCATGTATCTCGAGAACCGGGGCATGGCCAGGAAGTACGGCCAGACCTACGGCGACTACATCGACGTGTTGTGCGGCGACCCCAGCATCAACGGCGGCCTTGGAAGAACCATCGCTTGCCATTCGCATTGGACAGGCGGGCCCGACCGGAAACTCGTCATGCGCCGGGAGAAGCTACGCGCAAAACTCGACGAATACCCCGATTGGACCTACTGGCAGACCGAGTACTGCATCATGGAAGGCGGCCGCGACCTCACCATGCAAAGCGCCCTCCGCGTGGCGAAGGTCATCCACGCCGATCTCACCATCGCCAACGCCTCTGCCTGGCAGTGGTGGCTCGGTTTCTCCCCCAACAATTACAAAGACGGTCTCATCTATTCCGATTGGAGCGACCCCGGCGATCCCGAAATCGTTTTCCCCTCCAAGATCCTATGGATAATGGGCAACTACAGTCGCTTTGTGCGGCCCGGCTCAACGCGCATCGCCCTCGCCGGCGTGGACCAGGTCCACGGCCTCGCCGGGTCCGCCTACAAGAGTCCCGACGAAGAATCCATCGCCCTCGTCCTCATCAACACCACCGAGTCCGCCCTCACAGTCAAGAAGATCAAGATCTCCGGTCTCCCAAAAGGCGCTCGGATAGAAGAATGGACCCCCTACGTCACGTCCGATCGCGAAGGCGACGATCTCAAGGCGTACCCGGCCCTGCCGGCGAACGCCAAGTACGACGTACCGCCCCGGTCTGTCGTGACGTTGACCGGCCGCCTCGACCGATGAACCGTCAGACAGCCGGTTCTTCCGGAGACGGGATGGGAGAGATCGCGTAGTGCGCGTCTACATCAGGTGGGAAGGATCCATCAGCGGGGGCAGGAATATGAGAAGGGCCGCCACCGTCCAGGCCAGGAAGAAGAACCCGCCGACGACGATGCCGATCCAGGCGTGGGCCCGGCCGTGGGCGTGCTCGTGTCGTGATGCGTACACGAGCCCCATGATTCCGAGAACGAGGGCCGCCAGACCAAGAACGATGCCGAGGCAAGGAATGAACGAGAAGATTCCCAGGTAATAGGCAAACAAGGCTGCGGGGTTCTTATACGGAACCACGTAGGAAATGGCCTCGTCCTTCTCTTCCGTGATGGGCGGCGGTGACGCGTTGTGCTCTGGCATGGGTGCTCCCTCCCTGCGGTTACTACCTGGCTGCATCATATACCAAAGGGCACCGCCGTGTCTTGAATTGGCTCGGCCCTTGTTGCCGCGCTACCGGCGGGCGACTATACTGCCTCGCATTCATTTCAAGGAGATCGCCATGGCCGACAACTGGACCGTCACCACGCACGACCTTGACGTTCTGCGCGCCCTCGCGGAACGGAAACGCGCTTGCGCGGACGACCCCGCGAACGCGGAACGCCGCCGCCTGTGGTATGCCCACGATGCGGGCCACGGCGAACGGCCCATGGTGCTCGCGGAAGGCTGGGTGGCCTTCGAGGACCTGCCGGAATCGGCGGTCCAATGTCACGAACCCTGGGCGCAGGATCTCGAACGCCAGATGCGGCTGGAGCTGTACAACTTCGATACGCTCCGGGACGACCACGTCATCGAACCGGTGGTCAATGTCAACTGGCGGGTAGACGTGTCGGGGTACGGCGTGGAATCGAAGACCGAATACGCCGACCGTGTGAGCGGCAATGTGTCCAGCCGCCGATGGGATCCGCCGCTTCAGTCGTTTCCCGCCGACCTCGACAAGCTTCGGCACCGTGCCTACTCGGTGGACCGCGACAGCACGTTCGCGTGGAAAGCCCATTTGGAGCATGTCTTCGACGGGGTGCTCGACGTTCGCATCCGCGGGGGATTCTGGTGGACGACCGGCATGACGATCACGGCCATCGACCTCATCGGACTTCAGAACATGATGCTCTACATGTGTACGGAGCCCGAAGGGCTGCACGCGCTGATGGCCTTCTTGCGCGACGACCAATTGGCCTACATGGACTGGCTCGAAGCCGAAAACCTGCTCACGCCGAACAACGAGAACGATTACATCGGTTCGGGCAGCATAGGGTATACACGCGCCTTGCCGAAGGGCGCGGCCGGCGACCCGGTACGGGCGGCCGACCTGTGGGTGTTGAGCGAGTCGCAGGAGACGTCCGAAGTCGGACCCGACATGTTCGACGAGTTCGTCTTCCAATACCAACTGCCCATCATCGAACGGTTTGGCGCGTGTTACTACGGGTGCTGCGAAGCCGTACACCTGAAATGGCCCATCATCCAGCGGGCCGGCAACGTACGGCGCGTGAGCATCTCGCCGTGGTGCGACCAGGAGTACATGGCGGAGGTCCTTGGCCGCGACGTTGCTTTTTCACGCAAACCGAATCCCACACTCATCAGCACACCCCATTTCGACGAAGACCTCATCCGCGCCGACCTTCGCGAGACGGTCGGCATCGCGCGTGACTGCAACCTGGAACTCATTATGAAAGATGTCCACACCCTCTGCGGCAACCCGGATCGTATGCCGCGGTGGGTCCAACTCGCAAGGGAGGCCATCGACGAGGCCTGTTGAGCCCTCGCCGATCACATGCGGTACCGTGTCGCCCTCGGATTAGGAGTCGTATCCATGCACAGATTCAGCAGCACATTGACAGGTCTTCTGCTCGCCGGTTCCCTTGCGGCGGCCGTTCGCGCCGAAGGCGCCGCGCCGGTCGCCGCCAAGCCCGTCGCCATCCCCTTCGAATGTGCCTTCACCGAGGGCGGATGGAACCGCGAGGACTGGGTCCTGGTGCGTCGGCCGGACTGGGACCACAAAGGCGACTGGATTCAGCGCGACGATTGCATCGAGAACGAGACGCCCGACGACGCCACCGACGACGAGATGGTCAGCAAACGCGCGAAAGACACGTTCACGAGCATGGTGTTGAAGGAGCCTGTCGAGGGCGACGTGACCGTCACGTCGACCATGGCGTTTGCCCATCGCATGGCGCCGTCTATCGTGTTGGCGGCGGAGTTGGGTGAACGCGGGGATGGGGACAAGGAGTACCGGGGCCACTTTGAAGTGGTCCTGTTCGATCTGGGCGTCAACGTGTGGCGCCATACCCGCGTCGACGGCAAGTCGAAGTGGGAGAAGCGCGCGTATGCGCGGTTCCCCGTCCAGAAGGATGCGAAGTACACTCTCACGGTTACCAAGAAGGCCAACCAACTCATCGTGGCCGTCGACGATTTCAGCTTCGCCTACACCGACGACACCTTGCCCGAAGCCTGCTACGTCGGCATCACGGGCGCCGAAGGCGTCAACCGGTTCTATGACTTTGGTGTGAAGCGGCCCTGACCTCTCAATCAGAACGGTTGGTGGCGTGGACGTGCCGTGCCGGAGAGGCTTGAGGCGAGGGGGCGGTGCACCCGTGACGACTCCGTATCATTGTGGCCGACTCGGGGACTGGCGATCACGGGGATTCCTGCCGTGAGGGCTTGAAGTCGGACGGGCTCAACGATACGATCCCCACGGGCTGACGCTTCCCGTTCAGGATTCGAACGAGGCGCGATGCACCGGTCAACCGAATTCACTGACTCTCGTGGATAGAGGAGATGAGGATATGAAGTCGACGGACGGCAAAGCAGAGGGGCAAGGCCGGGACGTGACACGGCGTGATTTCTTGCGTGTGGGGGCTGCCGGTGGCGCGGCCCTTGGCGTGGCCGCGGTGGCGCAACGTGCCATGGCCGCGGAAGCGCCATGGGAACAGCGGTCTGACAAGAAGATTCGTATCGGCGTGGTCGGCGGCGGGTTCGGCCTATCCTTCCATTGGAACGAACACCCCAACTGCATCGTGGAGGCCGTGAGCGACCTCATCCCCGACCGGCGCGACCGGCTCATGAAGAAGTACGAGTGCGAGAAGTCCTATGAGTCGCTGGAGGAGTTGATTCTGGACCCGAACATTGACGCAGTGGCGGTGTTCACGGGTGCGCCGGACCATGCGCGGCACGTGATGGCCTGCATGGAACACGGGAAGCACGCGATCAGCGCCGTGCCGACGTGTTGTTGCCTCGAGGACGCCGCGCGCATGAAAGAGGTGAAGGAGCGCACGGGCCTCACCTACATGATGGCGGAGACCAGCTACTACCGGTGGGAGACCATCACGGCGCGGCGCTTGGTGGAGGACGGCGTTCTGGGCGAACTCGTGTACTCGGAAGCCGAGTACTATCACCCGGGTATTGGCGCGGCGAAAGACCATCTTTCCATGCGCTACGGCCGCCGCACCTGGCGCTATGGGTTCCCGCCCATGTTCTACCCGACCCACAGCACCGCGTTTCTAGTCGGCGTCACGGGCGAACGTCTCGAAAAAGTCTCGTGCATCGGCACCGCGTACGCGGACCCCGCGTGGTCGAGCAACATCTACAGCAATCCTTTCGCCAACAACATGGCCATGTTCGTCACAGACAAGGGGCATCCATTCCGATGCAACGTGGGGTGGGACGTGTTCGCCCACGGCGAACGGGCCCAGTGGTTCGGCCGTGACGGGGCCATGTACATGCCCAACTCGGGCGGCATGGGGTTCTCCATCCGCTTGGCCGGTGAGACCACGACGGTCATGCCGGACTACTGGCACATGCTGCCCGAACCCATGCGACACGACTCGGGGCATGGTAAATCCCACCCGTACCTGTCGAACGAATTCATCATGGCCCTGGTGGAAGAGCGGGCCCCGGCCATCGACCTGTACGAAGCCCTTGCTTACACCGTGCCGGGGTTGGTGGCCCATGAATCGGCGCTCAAGGGCGGCGAACAATTGGACATACCGTCCTTCGACTTGGCCCAGGCCTAAGGCGCGGAAGGAACGTGGACATGATTGCGAAACGAATGTTTGCTCGCGCGTCGACCTTGACTGTCGCTCTCCTGGCCGCGGCCACCTGCGGCGCGATTGCGCCGGAGTGGGTGGCCGAAGGTGCAGGACAATGGGCTGATCTGGGAGAAGGCGCGTTGCGCCAGGGCGCGCCCGATGGAGTTGCGTCGTTGGTGCGGGGCGTGCCACACACGGGCGGTGCGTGGCGCGCGTTGGTTGAACCGGCGCTCCGAGCTGAATCGGCCGGAATTCAGTTCGGTTCGACGCCGGATCGCTGGTCGTATCGTCTCCTACTCGGCGGCACGCCCGGCGTGGGCGGACTGCGTCTCATCGACGAGGCAGGCGCCGTGGTGTGGCAAGATAAGTATGCGCCCTGGACGTATTACACGCCCTATGTGCTGGAGGGCATCGTGGAGAAGGGGCGCGTGCGGGTCGAGATGTTCGCGTGGGATGGGAAGACACTGGTGGCCCAGAGCGACTGGATCGACGCGCCCAAGGCGAAGACGGACGACCCTGGCGTCGCGGGCTTCTGCACTGAGAATGGGGTGGCGCGCTTCTACCGCTGGGAATCGGCCGATGCAGCGCTTTCGCCTATCGTGCCGGATTCACCGTCGAAACTTCGGCTCATCACGGACGACCACAGCGAATGGCGCGTGGTGGGCGACGGCGACTGGAAATGGACTACGGCCGAGCACAAGGTGTTGCGTCAAGGCGCGAAGACGCCCCGGTCCACGGCTATCAATACGGCGCTTGGCGGCACGGAAGGCACATGGCGATGCCGGGTGCAGGTTGACCCCGAAACGGGCGGTTCCGGGATGACGGTGCTGTGCAGCGAGGACTTGAAGCAAGGGCTCCTAATATGGCTCGGGGGGACGTACGGCGCGGGGGGCCTGATGCTGTACCGGCTGCCGCTTGGGAACCTCTGGAGCAGCCCCCAGGACAAGTGGCACTACAACACGGAGTACGTCCTGGAGGCGGTGGTCGCGGACGGCACGATCACGGCGCGGATGCTGGAAGCCGACGGGACGACCGTCATCGCCGAGAGTCCTCCGACCGCGCTCACTGACGAGGAGAAAGGGCGCGTCGGCTATGTGGGATTCCAGACCTGGAAGGGCACGGCGTCGTTCTGGGGATTCTCCGAGGGCACGCAAGGCGATGTGGAACCCGCCGCGGCTGGTGAAGAGGTCGCTGCTTCAGCGCTGGGTAGCGCGTGGAGCGAACAGGGCGGAGCGTGGGCTTGGGCCAGCGACGCGAAGGAGATCGTTACCGCGTCGGCGGGCGAAGGCGAGGCGCTGGCGCTTAACACCGAGGTCCGTGGATCGCGGTCCGTGTTCCGTTGCCGCGTGACGCCTGGGGATGGCACAACGGCTCTGGCCCTCTTGTTCCAGGTGAGCGAGGATCTTGGGCAGGGTTTCGAATGCCGGTTCGAGAAGGGCGTGTCGCTACGGGCCATGGATGGCCGCGTGCTGTGGGATGAGCCGGCGTTCGTCTGGGAATCGGGTACGCCCTACGTGATTGAAGGCGTGGTGATCACGGACCGTGTAGCGGTGCGCATTCTGGACGGCGACGGCACGCTGATCGCCGGGTCGGAGGACCGCTACGTGTCCGACACGAACAACGCCCGCGAAGGCGCGATGGGGTTTCGCGTGACCAACGGTTCGGCGAAGTTCGGCCCGTGGTCGGTGGAACCATCCGAATAGCCAATCCAAAAATCATTGAGGTGATTCATGCGAAAGCCGATTCTTCCCGTCCCCGTGGTGATGGGAGGACTTCTGTTCGTCTTCCTTTCCACGTGGAGCGCGCGTTCGCACGGGGATGACTGGCCCATGTGGCGGTGCGACGCGGGACGGACGGCTGTGTCCGCGGAGGCGTTGCCCGACCCGATCCGTCTTCAGTGGAAGCGCGTCCTTGGTCCCGTGAAACCCGCGTTTCGGAGTCCACGACTCCAGTTCGATGGCGGGTACGAACCCGTCATCGCGGGCAAGCGCCTGTTCCTCGCCCTTCCGAACACGGACGCCGTGTGCGCGTTCGATACCGACACGGGGCAAGAGGTCTGGCGGTTCTATACGGGCGGTCCGGTGCGGCTTGCGCCGGCGGTGTGGCAAGGCAGGGTGTACTTCGGTTCCGACGACGGTCACGTGTACTGCCTGGACGCGGAGACCGGCGCGCTGGTCTGGCGGTTCCGGGCAGTACCCTCAAATCGCAAGGTGCTCGGGAATGGCCGCCTCATTTCGTTGTGGCCTGTGCGCGGCGGCGTGGTGGTGGCGGACGGGAGGGTGTATTTCGCCGCGGGCGTATGGCCGTTTGAAGGCGTGTTCGTCTATGCGCTGGACGCTGAGACGGGCGACGTGGTCTGGTTGAATGACCGTGTCGGCTACCTGTACGGCACTCATCCCCACGGCGCGCAAGGTCTGGGCGGTGTCACGCCCCAAGGCTATCTGGTGGTGAACGGTGACGAACTGGTGGCGCCTTGTGGCACGGGCACGCCAGCGGTCTTCGACCGCGGTACCGGGCACCTGAAGTCCTTCGAACTTCCCGCTCCCGGGAGAGTACCCGGCGGGTGGTTCGCGGCCACAGACACGCCCGAAGCGCGCGACGTGCGTCGGGGCAAGGTGATGATGGACAGCGACATCAACCAGGGCCACCACGAGGACACGTGGCACACGGGGCCCGGATCGCCGGGGATCCGATCTCGCATCACGGTGGGCGGCAAGGTCATCGAGTTTGCGACGGAATTTGAGGGCGTGGACGGCGAGGTCTATTCGTTGGCGGCGGGGGACGGCAAACTGTTCGTCGTGTCGCGCGAAGGGACCGTGTACTGCTTCGGGAAGGATACGGGCGCGGCGAGGACCCTCCAAGATGAGCGTGCGGTCCTCGAATCGCGCGACGACGAATGGACCCAGCACGCCGCCGTGGCGATCGAACAGTGCGGTACGCGCCATGGTCATGCCGTGGTCATGGGGGTGACTCACGGCCGGCTCGTGGAGGAACTGGTTCGTCAGTCGTCGATGCACGTCATCGCACTTGCGGTAACGGACGAAGCAGTGGACGCGCTGCGGCTGCGGTTCGACCGCGTCGGAATCTACGGCGACCGGGTGGCCGTAGAGAAGGGGCGCCTCGCGGACTTCGGGTTGCCGCCCTATACGTTCCGGCTTGTGGTGGCGGAAGCGATTGACGCAGCGGGGCTCGCAGATGGACCGGCCTTTGTGGAGCATCTGTACGAGTGCCTTCGTCCCTATGGCGGGATGGCCTGCCTGAACCTGAGCGCCGACCAGCAGGACTTGGTCCTGTCGTGGGTGGACGCGGCGAATCTGGAATCCGCCCGATGTGTGATTGACGGCGCCTGGCTCGTGTTGATGCGCGAAGGGCCGTTGCCGGGCTCGGTCGACTATGTGGGCACTTGGTCGTCGCCGGACGAGCGCGTCCGTGCGCCCCTTGGGATTCTGTGGTTCGACGACGCCATCATGCGCCACAAACGCGCGCCTCAGCCGCACGTGGTCAACGGCGTGATGGTTTCGCAGGATAAGGACTGGGTTTCAACCGAGAAGATGAAGATGGGGTCGGTGATTCGCGCCCAAGAGCCGGGCACGAGCCAGTACTACCTCAAACCGCCCGAGTTCGTGGACGTGTACACGGGTCGTTTGATGGACGAAGAGGAAGCGGCCGGGCAGTTGGGCGATGTGGACCTCGCAGTGCCGGGCCCTGAAGAGCGGCCTCCCTATCATTACCGGCCACCCTATGTACACGAGTTTCTGAAGGAGAACGAAGCGAAAGGCTTCAAGCGTGGCGTGTATCCGTTTCTGCAAGAGGCGGCGAAGGGCGAGATGGTCAACCCCATGACCGGGCTGACCGAACCCCGCCGGTTTGTGAAGAGCTACGGCTGCGACGGCGGCAACGACTACGGGTATCTCTTCGCCATGCGGTCCGCCACGGCCGCGGTGTACGACAAACGCATCGAGAGCGGCACCATCAATCTCAGCGGACCGCGCTCGGGATGCACCAACAGCATCATTCCCGCGAACGGCGTCCTGAACATGCCCTACTTCTACGACGCGTGCTCGTGCGCCTACCCGCTACCGGTGGGCGCGGCACTGGTCAGCATGCCTCAGGAGTATGAACAGTGGACCGCGTGGGGCGCGGGACCCGCCGGACCGGTTCGGCGGGTCGGGGTCAATCTTGGCGCTCCCGGCGACCGGGTGACGCCCGCCGGCACGCTGTGGCTCGATCATCCCAGTGTCGGCGGCCCCTCTCCGGAATTGGCGGTCGTTACTGTGCCTCCCGAGGCGGCCTACCACTACCGGCACTCGGTCTGGATGCGCGGGGGCGAGGGCTGGCCGTGGGTATGTGCGTCGGACGCGGTCGGGCTCAGCGAGCTGCGAATCACGGGTCTCGTGTCGGGCGCCTACACTGTCAGGCTGTACTTCGCCGAGATGGACGACCTGAAACCCGGGGAACGTGTGTTCGACGTGAGTCTTCAGGGCGAGACCGTCGTGGAAGGGCTGGACCTTGTGCAGGCGGTGGGCAGTCCCACGGTGGGGGTGATGAAGGAATTCCCGGGCGTCGTTTCGGACGGGGCTTTGGTGGTCGGATTGACCGCCGACAAGGGGGCGACTCTCCTGTCGGGGATTGAGATTGTGCTGGCCGGGCTTGAATTGGACCCAGTGCCCACGGTGACGCCGCGCCCACGGACGGAACTGCTTTCGACGAACATGGAGGCATCGCAATGACCAACGAACTCGCTCTGGCGACCGCGCTGGTGTTGATGGCGGCCCTCGGGCATGCAGCCCTGTGCCATGCAGGCGAGGAATCGGCCCCGGCCCGCCCGGTCCGGCTGGCCCTCATGCAGACGGTACCCGAGAAGTGGAACCTGGACGCCAATTTCGAGGTGTTTCTCACGCTTCTGGAGGGGGCCGCGGCCCACAAACCCGACTTCTTCATTACGCCCGAGGGATGGCTGGACGGATACGCCGCACCCGACAAGGCGTCCACGCCCGAACGCATCCTAGGCGTGGCGCAGGATCTCGATACAAGCCCTTACCTCCAGCGGGTGGCGGAAGAGGCCAAGGACCGCGGTCTGTACATCTGTTTCGGGTTCACTTCGCTTGAGGACGGCAAGGCCTACAACGCGGCGGGGCTGTGGGGGCCCGATGGGAAGCGTATCGGCGTCTACCACAAGACCCACATTCAGACCCACGACGTGCAGTACGCGCCCGGCGAGGGGCTGCCCGTGTGGCCGACCGACCACGGTCCCGTCGGCATCATGATCTGCGCCGACCGGCGGTGGCCGGAAACGGCGCGTACGCTCCGGTTGCAGGGGGCGCGTCTCATCCTGAACCCGACGTACGGGTTCTACAACGACATGAACACGGCCATGATGCGGACCCGCGCGTACGAGAACCAGTGCTTCGTCGCGTTTACGCACCCCCAACTGGGGTTGGTTACGGACCCGAAGGGGCGCATCGCGGGCCGCCGCCACGAAGAGCCGGGTGTTCTGATTTGCGATATCGATCTGGCGCGGGCCAAGGACGACAACCACCTGCGCGATCGGCGCCCCGAACTGTACGATATCCTGACCCAACCGAAACGCTAACTTGAATAGTGCCCATGGGTTGGGGTAAAAGATTGACAACTCTCGGGGCCTGTGGTAGACTGCGTCAAGGTGTACAAGTCTTAGACGAGATCCGTTCTCAGCCAGGGAGGAAAACCCGTTGAGCATGAATAGACGATCCTGGATGGTGGGGGTTGCGATGGCATTGGCCGTATCGCTGCTCCTCCCTTACGTGCCCGCGTCGGCGCAAGGATACGACCCGGACCAGGAGATCGTGCCTCCGACCGGTGTTGAAATGGCCCTGACGAAGCTGGGCCGCGGCCTTTCGAACATCATGCTGGGGTGGGCCGAGGTCCCTGCCACCTTCAACAACAAGATGAAGGAAGGGCGGCCCTTGGCGTATCTCGTGGGTGTGGCGCCGGTTCTGGGGATGGCGCGTGCCTTCCTGCGGACCAGCACGGGCGTGTACGAAGTGGTCACGTTCCCCAGCTCGGACCGAGAGGTCAACTTCGAACCCATTCTCGAGCCCGGGTACATCTTCTAACCCGATGATCGCGTGGGAGAAACAAGGGGCGGCCGTGGTTGGTCCTGTTGTCACGCGCGATGGCAGGCCGGGCAAAGTCGTTCTTGTCGGTCCCCGGGGCAATCCAAAGGGCGCCATGCTGGTGGTGTCCGCGCAAAACGGCGATGCCGTGCAGCCGGTTCCGCTGGCCGATCACCTGAGCGATCTTGAACCGACGGCCTTGCTCGAAGCGTTGTGCATGCAGGAACGGGCTTTCGGGGACAGCGGGCTCGAGCCGCCGGAGCTCTCGTGAGCGACACAAACAAACTCGATTACATTCTTGACGAGATCGTCACCCTACCGAGTCTACCCACAGCGGTGGCGCGGATCACCCAGTTGGTGCAAAACCCCGACGCGGACCTTGGTGAGATTGGGAAGGCTATCTCCGCGGACCCCTCCATTGCACTCAAGACGTTGCGGCTGGTGAACTCCGCCTACTACGGAGTGCGCCAGAAAGTGTCGTCCGTGGGCCAGGCCGTGACGCTTCTGGGACTGAAGGTCATCAAGAACCTCGTGCTCACGGCCACGGTGTTCGACTCGTTCCAGCAAGGGGCGGACCAGTTGCTTCGGCACAGCGTGGCGTGTGGCATCGCCATGAAGGTGTTGACCAGTGCCAAGCCCGGCGCGAGCAAACTCGAAGCCGACGATGCCTTCGTGTTCGGTCTGCTTCACGACATCGGCAAGATCATCTTCGAGGGATTCCTTGCCAAGGAATTCGAAGACGCCGTCCAGATGAGCCGGGCGCGTCAGATCCCACTCTACAAGGCCGAACGCGAAGTGATTGGCGCGGACCATGCCGAAATGGGCGCGGTGCTCGCCATCAAATGGAAACTGCCCGACGAATTGGCGGGGGCTATCGCGGGTCACCACGATCTCAATAAGTGCGAGGACGACAACGCGCGCAAGTTGGCCGCCCTTCTCGCAATCGCCAACTACATGTGTGCCGCCTGCGGACTGGCCAGTCTGCCCAAGGCTCAGGCCGAACTCAGCGACAGCGTCTGGACCGCGGCCGGTCTGAGTGTCACCGACGTTCCCAAGCTCGTTGACGCCTTCACCGCCGAGTTGCCGGCCCTCGACGAAATGGTCCAGGCCGCGTCGTAAGGGCCTCGCCGGAATCCTACCCATTCCTCGCCCGCGCAAACCCAACCTCCGTGTGAATGAGATTCTTCACTTCGTTCAGAATGACGGGTAGAAGTGTGTCGAGACGTGTGTTGCCTGAACGTCTCATGTGGTCGCCAAACCCGGGACGTAGCGACGGGGTAGGGCTCCGCTTCTGCGGAGCCGGGCACGCGGAAGCGTGCCCCTACCGCGCGATCGCCCTTTTCGCGAGGTTGCCGCTACGGACGGGCGGTTCCGTGGTAGGGCCGACCTCCGTGTCGGCCGTCTTCGTTTGGGGTGACCTTGAGGGGAGTTGTCCGCGCGGAAGCATAGTCCCTTCCCGCTATGCTGGGCGCGGGCGCGCATGAAGAAGGGCCGGCCTCCCGTGCGGGAGACCGGCCCGTGCAATCAGCTATCGCTCGTGAATCCGCTATTCGGCGGGAGCGGCCTCGACCTTCTTGCTGTCGCGGAAGGTGAGGGCGAAGAGAATGATGAACACGATCGCGGCAGCGCCCGGGATCAGCCAGATATTCTTCCACGTGTGGAGTGTCGTCTCGACCCCCTCGATGACCTCGACGTAAGCGTAGTGATCGACGACCTTGCCAGCGACCATGTTACCCACCAGCATGCCCACGCCGTACGTGACCAACGCGATGAGGCCTTGGGCCGCGGCGCGCACGTTCTCGGGCGCTTCGTTATCGACGTAGATCTGGCCGGTGACGAAGAAGAAGTCGTAGCACACGCCGTGCATCAGGATACCGATGTACAGCAGAGCAACCGTGCTACCCGGCATGCCGAAGGCGAAGCATGCGTAGCGTACGGCCCATGCCGCCATACCCACGATGAGCATCTTCTTCACGCCCAGCCGTGCGAACACGAAGGGCATGATCAGCATGAAGATCACTTCGGATGCTTGACCCAAGGACATCTTGGCCGCTTCGCTCCCCAGCTTCAGCTCGGTGAGGAATCCGTGGGCGAAAGCGTAGTAGAAAGCCAGCGGGATGCAAATAAGGAACGACGTGACGATGAAGACCGCGAACGAGAACTTCTTCATGAGCATCAGGGCGTCCAAACCGAGCACCTGACCGACGGTGACCTTCTGGCCCTTCATCTTCGGCGGGGTCTTGGGCAGGAAGAAGGAGTACACGCCCAGCATCGCCGCCGCAACGGCCGCCATGCGCATGGGGATCGCAGTCTTCTCCACGCCCTCAACGAAACGGCTGAGGATGAACGAAATGGTTACCCCAGCCACGATCCAGCCGATGGTGCCCAGCACGCGGATGGGCGGGAACTCCTTCTCGGGATCGGTCATCTTGTTGAAGGCGATGGCGTTCGTAAGGGCGATGGTCGGCATATACGTGAGCGCGTACGCCAGCAAGGCCCAGAAGAACAGGCGCGGTTCCGTGATCGTGGAAACCCACCACATGAGCCCCGCACCCACCAAGTGGAGGATGCCCAGTACTTTCTCGGCGTTGAAGAACTTGTCGGCGATCATCCCGATGAAGAATGGCGCGACAATGGCGCCCCACGCCGTGGTGCTGTAGGCCCCGGCGACCTGACCGCCCGAGAACTCAAGGCCGTGGAGCAGGTAGGCGCTCATGGTCACGCACCAAGCCCCCCAGACAAAGAATTCGAGAAACATCATGATGGACAGTTGTGTCCGGACTTTTCCGTTCATTGGTGTTGCATCCCCTTCGGTTAATTCGGACGAATGCGGTTCATCCGTTGGTTCGGACGGACAACCCATCCCTCCGAATGACGCTGGTCCCTATGCCGCCAAGTCCGGACCGGACCTGTCGTGACCCCGCCTCGCGTTCGAGTTCCCGCGTAGTCCCGGAGCGGGCATTCGAGCGAGGCACACTGCCTTCCGTGAGCAGTGTGCCTCATATCGTAGGAGAAAGCGTCGGCTGGGTCAAGCGGAAGGCAATCGCGACAAGTTTGTCCTCGGGAGTCCGCGCAGTGGACTCAAGACCCCTCACCCTGCCCTCTCCCGCAGGGAGAGGGTAAGAAGCGGTCCATGAAACGCCCTTGCAGGTCGAGATTCACGCTTGTTCCGACTGCGGGGTCAGCGTTGCGCTATACGCCCTTGCGGTCAAAACGGACTTTCCGGGTGTCTTCTTCGAGGCCGGTGGCTGTGGCGAGGGGGGCGTACAGTTCGGGGCGACGGGTCTTGATCCACCGGCGGCCCGTGGTGTGTACGTGAAGCTGGGCGTCGAGGTCTGCCACGACCATGTCATCCCCGGCTTTGCAGGTTTCGGCAAGGATGCGGCCGTAAGGGTCGAGAATCATGGCGTTGCCGGTACGGATTTCGTCGTCGTCGATGCCGACGCCGTTGCTGAAGATGACGTAGAGGCCGTTGTCGTGGGCGCGCGCGGGCAGCCATCGCATGAGCCAGTCGCGGCCCTTGGGACCGCTGAGTTCGGCTTCGATGGCGCCGGGATCCTCATGGCGGTTGTCCCAGAGGGCACGGTCGACCTTGCCCATGGTGTGGGGGTCGGGCGAATCGCAGCCGCCGGTCTGGTGGGGGGCGAGGAGGATCTCGGCACCCTGGAGGGCCGTGATGCGGACGTTCTCGCCCAGGTTGTTGTCGTAGCAGGTGAGCACGCCGAGGCGGCAGTTGTGCGGTGCGTCGAAGACGGTGTATTCGGAACCCGATTTCAGATGTTCGCTGATGAAACAGTGAATCTTCCGATGGCGCACGCACCGGCCGTCGGGCATGGCGACGACGTAGGTGTTGTAGAGATCGCCTGCGTCGTCACATTCCACGAGCCCCGCGCCGATGGTCATGGCGTGCTCTCGTGCGAGGGTGAGCAGGCGCTCGGCGGACGGCCCGGTACACGCGGGTTCGGCGAGGGTCACGATCTCCTCGCGGCCGAGATTGCGCAGAAACCAGTATCCGGTGATGCAGCATTCCGGGAAGACGAGGATTTCGACATCCTGCGCGGCGGCTTGTCGCACGAAGCCGTCGATGGTGGCGAGGTTGGCTTCTTTGTCGCCGTTGCGATGTTCGAATTGCACCGAGGCTACGCGGATGTTGCGCATTTCGTTCCTCCTTTCGTCGGGGGCCGTTGAGAAAGACCCAAGTCTCTCGTGAAGCCCGCCAAAAAGACCAAGGACAGTCCCGTCTCGCTGCGCTCGCTTGGTACAGTCCCGGCTTCTTCGCTCCAGTCCTCGCGGGTAGATAGCCTTTTCAACGGTGCCTCCGTCTCCTTGGTGCCCGCCATTCTAGGGGCGAGGGCGGGCACCTTCAACATTGACGCGGGCCGCGGCTTGGTCCACAATCAGGTGCGGTAACAGGGTTGTTCACAGGAACGGGGGAGCTATGAAGATCACGCGGGTTGAAGCGATTCCGGTGCTGCCAAGGTGGGCGTTCTGCAAGGTGGAGACGGACGAGGGCATTCATGGTTGGGGCGAATGCACCTTGGAAGGCCATGTGGCGACGCAGGTGGCGGCTGTGGGCGAGTTGGAACGAATCCTCGTCGGCGAGGACCCCACGCGTATCGAGTATCTGTGGCAGGGGCTGTACCGAAGCGGCTTCTACCGGGGTGGACCGGTGCTCATGAGCGCGTTGAGCGGCGTGGACATGGCGCTGTGGGACATCTTCGGCAAGTCCCTGGGAGTGCCCACGCACCGCTTGCTCGGCGGGGCCTGCCGGGACCGGGTGCGCGTGTACGGCGGGTGCGGGGGAAGCGACCCGGCCGAAATCCGCGACAGCGCGCAGGCCTGCGTGGGCCAGGGATTCTCGGCGATGAAATTCTGTCCGGTCGACGCGACGGACATCGTGGATGGTCTGGACGTGTTGAAACGCGTGGAAGCGCGCGTGGCCGCCGCGCGGGAAGGCGCGGGCGACGCGGATGTAGCGCTGGACTTCCACGGACGCATCGCACCGCCCATGGCCATTGCGATAGCTGACGTGTTGCGTCCGTTGCGACCGTTCTTCATCGAGGAACCGGTCCAGTGCGAGAATGTGGACGCGCTGCTGAACGTGAAGCAGTCCACACCGATCCCCATCGCCACGGGCGAGCGGCTGTACGGGCGGCATGGATTCCGCGAAGTGATTGAGAAGGAGGCAGCGGCGATCCTCCAGCCCGACTTGGCGCACGCCGGGGGCATCACGGAGGTGCGCAAGATCGCGGCCATGGCGGATACGCACTACATGGCCATTGCGCCGCACTGTCCGTTGGGTCCGGTGGCACTGGCGGCCTGCATTCAGTTCGCGCTCAGCACGCCAAACTTTCTCATCCAGGAGCACGGCAATCTCGGAGAAGGCTACCTGAAGGAACCGATCCGCGTGGATCAAGGCTGGTTGCTGGTTCCGGAAGGGCCGGGACTGGGCATCGAGGTCGATGAGGACGCGGTCCGTGCGATGGATTGGACTGATTGGGACACGCCGAGGCTGTGGCACGAGGACGGGTCGGTGGCCGATTGGTAGTGGGCAGCATGCGGTTGAGCAATTGCGCGGATCTCCATGAACTGATATGTTTGCAGACAACGCGTGGTTCGCGGTAGGAGGCGCCATGGAAGAGTCACAGTTCCGCAATATCCTGGACAATCTGTACGACGCGGTGTATTTCGTGGACCGCGACGTGGGCATTACGTACTGGAACCAAGCGGCGGAACGGCTCACCGGTTTCTCGGCCAGCGAAGTGACAGGGCGGAAGTGTTCGGATGCCGTCTTGACGCACGTGGACGAGCAAGGCCACCTGCTATGCGTGCATGGGTGTCCGTTGCAGGCGACCATGCAGGACGGATCATCCCGGGAAGCCGAGGTGTTCCTGCATCACAAGAACGGGTTTCGCGTTCCGGTGGCGGTGCGCACATCGGCCATC
>JAAEQP010001753.1 GCA_024231375.1 bacterium
CCACAACTGGGAGGCCGCGGCCGGCCACAACTGGGAAGATAGGAACGGCCTGAAGGCCGCACTACGAACGAAGAGAGTGCTGGGTCTGGGTTGGCGGGGGGGGCAGTCATGAAGTTGCGCGACTGGATACTTTCGCGGCCGTTGGGTTGGCGGGTGCTGATCTTCCCAGCGTCGGCGATGCTGCTGTGGGGCTATTCATTCGTCGGCAAGGACTGGTTTGTCATCATGTGGGCCATGATTCTGACGGGCTGGTATGTGCGAAGCACGGACGCGGTGACTGACGCGCAGGCTTCCGCGCTACGGATACTCCCCTGTACGGCAAAACGGTTGGGCACATACCTGTGGGTAGAGAGCGTGGTCCTGTTCCCCCTGTGGCTACTGTTTCTTCTCACGGGGCTGGGACTGCTGTTCCGGGCGACCGGCGCGCCGTCCCACATGCTGTCATGGCCCGTTGTGCTGTTGGCGCCGGCATTCTCGCTCGCGGTCTCAGCGCTCTTCATTCTTCCCTCCGTGTGGCGCAGGACGACTGCCCCAAAACGCGACGGCAGGAAACGGCCCCAAACGGTAGCAGCCTTGGTCATACTCACGGTCTTGGCCTTGTGCCTCGGGCCAATCTTCATCTCGGAAGAGTTCTTGCTGAAATTCACGTCAACGCTCTCGAATGAGGCCGACCGCCTCGTGTACTGGGCGCTCGTCCCCGGCCTTGCTCTCGTGCCGTACACGTGGGCGCGCCGCGAATCCCTGGTGTTCGGAAGCGGCGCACTTAGTAGGAATCTTTCCGATCAGGAGCTGACCGGCCCCTTCGTGTTCGGTCCGGCAGGCAAGTCGAGGCTGTGGCTTGACTGCGTCAGAGGCTCTGCCCTGGCTACGCTGTCCGCAGCAGGTGTGTCCGCGATCCTGCTCGCTCTAGCGCGCCAAATGGACCGTGTTGAGCCAACAGACGTACTGATGTTCCTGTGGTTGGGGTCAGCCATGTACGTATTCATCAGCTTCGCGGCGCGGACGCAGACCATTCGCGTGATGCGTCTCCTCCCGCTGACGACGCGCCGAATGACGACCCGACTGGTAGCCCCGCTCCTCTGCGAAGCCGCCGCGCTGGCTATCGCATCCGAATGTGCCTTCGTGCTGTGGACTGGACGGATGAGTTGGACTCTGCTGGCCATCGTAGCGGCGAGCACGGGCGTTTCCCTGGTTCTGGTCGTTTCCGTCCGGATCGCGTGGGAACCGGAATGGTTGTTCGTGCGTCTGGGCTTGGTGCTTGCCCCGTTCCTCATTCTCATGACCGGCCTAGGGCCCGGCCTGCCGGACTACAACGGCCCGCTATCCTTCCCCTTCTTGCTACACCTTGCGCTGGCGCTCGTGGCGCACCCCATTGGCGTCATCTCACTCCACCGTATCCTTGACCGAAACTACAACGCCTATCGGGGACCCGGCCCCGTGCGTGAACCCGAACCCATGCCGCTAACCGAGTTGCCATGGCAGGGCTTGAGACCGCCGGAGAAGGAGGAATGATGTGTTCACACCAGCACACAAACCATACGCGCCTCCGGGTATGTAGTGCGCCCTTCAGGGCGTTCCGGGTGCGGGCGGAAGAGAAGAACGGCCTAAAGGCCGCACTACGAACGAAGAGGGCGATGGGTGGCACAGGCCGACGCGGAGCTCGGCCCTACCGAAGAGTGGGGTGCGTGGTGCCGTTAACGACAGCCTCGCCGTGCGCGTGAAGGTAGGGTCGACCTCCGTGTCGACCGTCTTCGCGCATGCGCCGAGCGTGCATAACATTGGAGGATCTGCTGGTGGGATCGGTGAAAGGTGGGAAGTATGAGTAGGACGATGGTGCGTCGGGTGTTTGGGTGGCCGGCTGCGTTGGCGACGCTGGCGGTCTTGTCGGTGTGTACGCTTTTCGTGTACGCGGCGGACGCGTTCGGGTATTGGGGCATGCCGTTCGATATGGCCGACATGGTCGACATGAAGATCATCTACGTGAGCCTGCCGGTGCTGGTCTGCTTTGGACTCAACTTCCTCACCGTGGACGCGTTCACGAAGCAGCGAGCGGCGTTGAGGACGCTGCCGATCGGATCGACACGAATCGGAAGCATTCTGTGGGTGCAGATGGTTGCGCTTGCCCCCGTTTGGATCCTGGTCACGTGCAGCCCGCTTCTGGTCTACAACCGGGGCGCCACGCCGCCGGCCATCTTGGAGATTTCGTTTCTGGGTCTCGCGTGCGGCACGGGAATGACTGCGCTGTGGGTCGCTGGGGCACACGTGGGTACGAGCCCCTGCAAGCGCACAATACTCATGGCGATAGCGATGATTGCCACGGGTCCTGCCTTGATCGTGCTGGTGGTTCTGGCGGTATTGGGCAAGGTGCCCTCCTACTGGCTGACGCCTCTGGTGGTGGCGCTCGTGGGATACACGTGGGTGCAACGTGAGGCGTTGGCGCATATGAAC
>JAAEQP010001754.1 GCA_024231375.1 bacterium
CCACGCACGAGGAGACCGTGACGGACATAGTCCGAAGCGAGATCAAGTCCTACCGGCAACTCCCCGTCAACCTGTACCACATACAGACCAAGTTCCGGGACGAGATACGCCCGCGTTTCGGTGTGTTGCGAAGCCGTGAGTTCACGATGAAGGACGCCTACAGCTTCGACGTCGACGTCGATGGCCTGAACCGCAGCTACCAGCTCATGTACGACGCCTACTGCCGGGTGTTCGAGCGGTGCGGTCTGCGGTGCGAACCCGTGGAAGCGGACACGGGCGCCATGGGAGGGGATGCTTCGCACGAGTTCATGGTGCCCAGCCCCATTGGCGAGGACCTCTTCGTGAAGTGCGCGAAGTGCGGCTACGCGGCCAACCTGGAACGCGCGGTGGTGCGCCCCCTGGCGGACAGCCGTTGCGGCGAGGCCAAGGCGCTGGTGTGCGTCGACACGCCCGCGCAACGCACGATCGAGGAGGTGAGCGCGTTCCTGAACTGCCGCCCGGATCACATGATCAAGACGCTCATCTACATGGCGGACGGCAAGCCG
>JAAEQP010001755.1 GCA_024231375.1 bacterium
AGGGCGCACTACGAACGCGGAAGGGTCAGGAGCATTACCGCACGAACCAGCGGACGCCGTAGTGGCTTGGGATGTCCTCGAAGGATAGGGCATAGGGGTCGCAGCGGCGATAGACCACGTGGCCGTCGGTGCGGACCATGAGCCAACCGAAGTCCCAGGCGTTGGTCGAATAGGCCATGGGGATGGCTGGGCGCACGCGTACGATGGGATGGGAACCGACCATGAAGAGGCGCTGCTCCGTGTAATAGTAGCCGGGTCCCACCTCGACGAAGACTTCGTGGTCAAGCGCGGGCTCTGGGCCATCAGCCAGGTCGGCGCACAGTCCCTGTATCCCGACCTTCATGGCGTACCCGTCCCGGAACGCCTCGATCAGATCGTCCAGCGAACCGCCTGTCACCGAGCCTTGGGCATCGTGTGAAAGGACCTCGCACCACGTGTCCGACACGCAGAACCGGTATGCCCCGAAGTCATAGACGAAGTTGGTGCTGGGCGCGTTGGTGTCGGCATCCCAACTAGAGTGGATGTGGTACTTGGGCATGTTCGGTTCCGCTACGGGCGGGGAAGCGCCCGGTTGCCCGCTTGCGGGCGGTCCGTCCAGGTGCGGGCGTGCGATTGCCTGACGGCCGTCCTGGTTGTACAGGAAGAACGACATGGACGGTCGCGGTCCGAAACCTTCCGGGAGTTCGATGGGTTGCCGTAGGGTCATGATTCCCGTGGACCAGGCTTGGTCGATGAGGTACGTAACCCGGAACTCGGATACTTCCTGGATGAGTTCGGGGTTGTCCGAGTCGGTATCGATATGCTCGTTGTGAGCGAATTCCGTGTAGATGCGCAGGTCCGCGCCGCGCCCAATGGCCGCGCACAGGGCGTCCGTGCTTCCCGCCGTGAGGTTACGATCCGTATCCAGTTCCAGTACCGATGACCACTCTGACACGTGATGCCCCTCCCGTTGATGTGCTTCCGAGAGTGGCATGATACCAGGACGGGTGGCCTTGGCAGTACGACCGAATTGCAGGCATCCGAAGACGCTGCTATTCTCTTCGGCTGAGGTGATCGGAAAGGAAGGACTCCACCAATGAGATATCGATGCATCGTGGCGACGCTCCTGGTAACCGTAGCGGCGGGTGTGTTCGCGGATGCCGCCGATACGGTCCGCGTGATGTCGTACAACATTCATCACGCGGAGGGGACAGACGGCGTGTTGGACGTGGACCGGATTGTGGACGTGATTAAGGGCCAGGACCCGGACATTGTCTGTTTGCAGGAGGTGGACCAGGGGTGCGGACGGACGCGGGGGCTGGACTTGCCTGCGCTGCTGTCCGAGAAGCTCGACATGCGCGTCGTGTACGGTCCTAACATCGATCACGACGGCGGCAAGTACGGCAACGCCACGCTGACGCGGTACGAGGTCGTGGCGAACGAGAACGTGCCGCTTCTGACGCCCGAAGGCAAGGAGCAACGGGGGTGCCTTCGCACGGACCTGAGCATCGACGGCACGGTCGTCGCAGTATTCAACACGCATCTTGGCTTGTCGGCCGCGGAACGGTTACCCCAGGCCAAAGCCATCTTCGACCGTCTGCCTCACGGACCGGCCATTGTGTGTGGCGATCTGAACGAAACCGTGGATGGGGAAGGGGTACGGCTCCTGCTGGGCAGGCTGACCGACTCATACGAAGAGATCACCGGAAAGCCCACGGCCACCATTGGTCAGGGAAACCGAGCGAAGCGCATCGATTTTGTTCTGGTATCCGCCCGCTTACATGTTCTATCATCCCACATCGTTGCCGGGCCGGAAGCGCTGGTCGCATCCGATCATCTGCCGTTCATCGCCGAAATCGGCGTGGGGGAGCAGCCCCGGACCGACATCCGGCGCAGAGACGCCGAAACCAGCACCTCATGTGACATTGGCCAGGGACAACCGTCGGAAGGAATCCAGGAATGAGCAAGAAGAAGCTGAGAGTCGGACTGATCGGGGCAGGTGGAATCGCAACGGCTTGCCATTTGCCGAACTGGAAAGAGCTGGCCGAAGAAGGCCGGGTTGAGCTTGTGGCGGTGTGCGACATCATCAAAGAGCGCGCCCACGAGAACGCCGAGAAGTTTGGTGGGAAGCCCTATCTCAGCTACAAGAAGATGCTCAAGGAGAACGAGTTCGACATCGTCGACATCTGCACGCAGAACCGGCTCCATTGTCCGATGACGGTCGATGCCCTGGCCGCGGGCAACAATGTCCTCGTCGAGAAGCCCATGGCCATGAACACCAGAGAGTGCGAGAAGATGATCGCGGCCGCCAAGAAGGCGAAGACCAAGCTGATGGTGGCTCAGCACATGCGGTTCGAGACCGAACACGAGAAGCTGAAGGCGGTCATTGACCGCGGCGAACTCGGTGAGATCTACACGGGCAACGCGGTCTATCTGCGGCGCCGCGGCATCCCCGGTTGGGGCAAGTTCCACATCAAACGCGAATCCCTTGGCGGACCGCTGATCGACATCGGCGTTCACGTGATGGACCTGTGCGTTTGGTTGATGGGATGTCCGAAACCTGTCGCCGCGTCGGGTAAGGTCTACCGCAAGTTCGGCGATCGGAAAGATCTCGTGAACTGCTGGGGCACGCCTTACCCGCCGAAGGAATTCGACGTGGAAGACCACGCCATTGCTATGGTTCGGTTCGAAGGCGGCAAGACGATGAACGTGGAAGTGTCGTGGGCGGCGAACATCCCGGAAGAGCGCCATGGCGTGTCCGTGTTAGGCGACAAGGCGGGTGTGGGCACGAATCCGCTTGGCGTGTTCAGCTACCAGGACGGGACCCTCACGTCGAAGAAGTTCGACTGGATGGAGAAGGAAGAGGGACACCGGATGGAGATCCGGCATTTCACCGAATGCCTTGAGAAGAACAAGCCCGTTAGGGTACAGCCAGTCGAATCGCTGCGTATCCAGAAGATTATCGACGCTATCTACGAGTCGTCGAAGAAGAACCGGGAGATCCCGATCAAGTAGCGGCGGATCTTTCTGAGATTCTACAAGACACGAGCCGTGGAGCAGGTCTGGCCGCTCCACGGCTCGGTTTGTTCCTAACCGGATCTTGCCTCCGGAGAGGCCGTCTTGACGTCTGTCGGGATTGGGACGCCCACAATGTTCCCGGTCGAAGCATGACTTCGTGTTTCGAAGAGGTCCTTCAGACATGACGCAGTAGCGGACCTGTTGTTGCGCATTCCGAGGAAATGGCTTAGACTCGGTGGGAATCGGACCGTGGTAGTTGCGAGGGCGGTTGTGTGGGGAAGGTTGGATCGCATCGGGAGGGATCATCAAATGTTCTTGAGGACTGCATTCAAGCGCACATTCAACGGAAGGTCCATCGCGCTCACCTGCGTGGCGGCCTTGGCTGTTCTCGGGTGTCCGGGAGTGGCGCCTGTGGTCATCTACGTGAATACCGCCGCACACGCAGCCCCTGCCTCACAGGATGGACTGTCGTGGGGGACTGCGTTCGACACCATTCAGGAAGGCTTAGACACGGCCGATGCGGCCGGAGGCGGTGAGGTCTGGGTCGCTCGGGGAATCTACGATGAGGAACGTCCGGACGATCCGGACGGCTCGTTGGTCATGAGGCCTGGCGTGGATCTGTACGGAGGCTTCCTTGGCATCGAAGTGCTACGGACATGCCGCGACTGGGAGGAGAATGGGACTGTCATCGATGGAGCAAACGGTCTTGTCACGAAAGCGAGTTCGAATGCGTACCACGTCGTCAAGGGGGCGAACGACGCCACCCTGGACGGCTTCTCCATCGTCGGCGGCGACAGTTCCGGTGCATCAGGCGAACCACAGATCCTGGGAGCCGGCATGTACAACAATTCCGCCTCGCCTGTAGTCGAGAACTGCGTGTTCTGGGGCAATCACGCCGTATCAGCCGGTGGCGGCATGTTCAACGACGCTTCTTCCCCCACCGTTACGAACTGCACGTTTGAGAGCAACATCGGTGTCGGTGCCGGTGGGGGCATGTACAACGACGCTTCTTCCCCCACTCTTACGCGTTGCATCTTCACGAACAACTCCGCCGCCGGCGTCGGTGGTGGAATGTACAATGGCACTGGTTCTTCGACCGTCGTCACACATACCACCTTCATGAGGAATCAGGCAGCCGGCAGCGGCGGCACAATCTCCAACGATAGCTCTTCCTTCACCCTCACAAACTGCATTGTCGCGTATGGTCTCGCCTGGGGTGCAGGTGGCGGCATGGCGAACGGTTCATCTTCGGTGGCGATCACGAACTGTACCTTCTACGGGAATTATGTCGCCGGCACCGGCGGGGCAGTAAGCGATGACGGAACTGACACGACGATCGTCAATTCCGTCTTCTGGAACAACAAATCAAGCGGGACGGACGATGAGATCCCCGCAGGAGTGGCGGACGTAACGTTCAGTTGCGTGGCTGGGGGATATGCCGGGGACGGGAACACGGCGGCTGATCCGTTGTTCACCGATGAGTTCAACAGCGATTTTCGGCTGGCGTCAGGGTCTCCCTGCGCCGATACGGGAACCGCCGCGGGCGCTCCGTCTGACGACATCCGCGGCGCCAGTCGACCGCGGGGGTCCGGCTACGACATGGGAGCCTACGAACGGCAGTCGCTCTTCTAAGCCGCGACTCGCGCAGCCTGAGTATCTTCGTCTAGCTCATTGGCGCTGCCTGAGGGGACATGTTGCGTCCGAAACCGCGTGCTACGCGGGATTGGCCTTGGGGCCGAGGTGCTTCACCAACACGTCGCGCAGTTCCTGGACCATGTGGCGTTTGGGCAGATGGCCGTTTGCGCCGATGGTCTCCAACCGGCGCTTGTCGACGTCCGCGCTTGTCAGAAACACGATGGGGAGATTCGGGTCTATGTCGGGGTCTTTACGGATCTTTTCGCAGGCCTCGTATCCATTGAAGACCGGCATCATCACGTCGAGGAACACCATATCGAGATCCTCGGCCAGTGCTTTTTCGTATGCCTCTAGACCGTCGGCCGCGAAAATGACCTCGTGGCCTTCCCCGGCCAGTGCCGCGGCCATCACTTCGGTCGAGGACGCATCGTCGTCAGCGAGTAGTATTCGTGCCATGATTGCTTCTCCTTCGGGAGGATTATAGCGCGGCGGTACCCGGATCTCCACCGGATGCGCGGAAATCTTGACATGCCGTGCGACGGTCCCTAGAATCGCCCGGTACGTTGCTTGGGCTAGATCCCGTCTTCACCGAGACGGTGGTCCGTATACGGCAGTGACGTTAGCCTGGAAGTGAAGAGCATGGCCGCCGGAGGAGAGGGAAGGCCCATGCACATCCGTCTGGTTGCGGTGTTGGGGGTACTCTGTGCCTATGGGGTGTCGGCACAGGACGTGACCGCTGCGCCAGCCATCGACGAGCCGCCTCGAGCCGATGCCGGGGATGTGCTTGTGTTGCTAAACGGACGTATCCTGGAGGGATTCCAGATCGTGCGAGTGGGGGCTTATGCCTACGTGGTGGAGTTCGCCGAAGGCGTCACGGTCGACATCCCGCGAAGGCAGGTAGAGTCGGTGGTGTTCGATGAGGTCGATCTGCCTCGGGGCCGCGCCGCGCCCCCCCGTGAACCGTCCACGCCTCCGCGTTGGATAGAGGGGGAACGGGTCCCCAAACGAATCTCCGACCAACTCAGTGTGCCGTTGGCCGCTCCGGACAGTCCCCGACTCCTGTACAAAGGACAACCCCTTGACGCGGTGATTCGGGATGTCTCGAGGCGGACCGGGGTGACGATGGTGTACGACAAAGGGCTGGGCAAGCTTCCCGCAGAACAGCGCGTATGGCCGTCAAGTGTTGCGCCCGGCACCACACTCCTCTCGCTGCTAGAACATGATCTCCGGCGGCTCGCGGAGGTCGACTGGACCTATTCGCAGGGTCGCATCGTGATATACCGCCGACAGGATCAAGGACGGGGGAAGGGCAAGGCTATGCCGCATGTGCCAAAGCCTTCGCGGCAGGAAGAGCACATCACTACCGACGTGGCTCCGGAATCCACGGGAAGGAATGAAGACAGCGGGAACCCGAAGGAATCTCCCGCCGAATGAGTGCAGGCGCGCTTACACGGCGAAAGCCTTGGCCGTGGAAGGATTGCAGGGGCTGACGTCAGTCCCTGCCGTCCCCTTTGTCGTCGGCATCAGCGGCGTCTTCGCCGTTGCCGTTGCCGAGCACGGCGTCCCCGTCCGTGGCAGTGTCGGGGACCATGTCGTCCTTGCCGTTCGATTTGTTGTCGTCACTGACGACATCGTCATCCTCGTCGTCGCCAAGTTCAGCCGCATCGCCGACGAGGGCTTCATCCTCGTCCAGAACCGGCTTTGGCTTGGCGACCGCGGTCGGACGAATCTTGTGGCGCTTTAACGAGGGCTTCTTCGCCGTCGGACTGTCCGGGGTGCCCCCACGCACGAGTTCGATTTCCTCAGCGTGGCTACTCCATTCGTCGCCGGGGCACCTGAACCCGTTCTTCTCGGCTCCCCACTCTGTGAAGCGCCTGCCACATTTGGGACATTCAAACTTCGCGGGCATAAGTGGCATTCCTTTCTCGTCGTTTCCGCACTCAGCGCTGTCAAGTGGTCGGGCGCAGATTATAGCAGAAGACATGCGGAAAGGAAACCCCGTTTCTTGTGACGTTCTATTTTCGTAAGTACCTAGGGAGCAGTGTCTTGCGCTTCGGTTCCCGCTGCCGGCTCGCGGCGGGGGCCGCATCGAGGTCCGATACACAGGGCGAGAGCCCGCAATGACCGGTGTTGTGGAGTGGCTCGGTCAGTGGTGCCTTTGGTTCTTGGCATGTCGTTTTCACGAGGCTGGTCCAATAGTCACTTGCCTTTCCGAGGATTTCCTGACATAATACATGCCGGTAACGACACCGATGTCATTCGAGGAGATGTCTTCATGCCCCAGTACCTTACCGCAGAAGAGGCCGTTGCGCTGATACCGGACGGCGCGAGCGTTCTGGTCAATCCACTTCCCATCGAGAAGGTTTTTGGCGCGTTTCCACGGGTTTTTGAGGAAACTGGGCATCCTGCGAATTTGACGCTCATCTGGGGCGCAGGTATCGGACCATTCAGCGATGAGCCTCGAGGCATGAACCACTTCGCGGTCCCCGGCATGTTGAAGCGGGTCGTCGCCGGACACGTGGGCCTGAACTATCGCCTCGTCAAGATGATCGCCACCGACCAGTTGGAGGCGTACAACCTGCCCCAGGGCACGATGACGCAGCTTCTGCGTGATGTGGCCGCGAAGCGTCCGGGGCTTCTAACACGCGTGGGCGTTGGCACGTTCGTGGATCCCCGAATCGATGGGGGAAAACTCAACCAGCGAACGGCCGAGTGCGAAGATCTGGTGGAATTGGTGGAGTTGGACGGCCGTGAGTACTTGCGCTACAAACCGTTTCACGTCGATGTGGGCATCGTTCGCGGAACCGCCGTCGATCCAAACGGGAATATCACGGCTGACGACGAAGCCCTGACCATGGAGAATCTCGAGGTAGCGATTGCGGCCAAGGCCGCGGGTGGCTTCGTGATCGCGCAAGTGGCTGAGACGCTGGACTCGCCAGCCCATCCGCATCATGTGGAAGTGCCGGGGATGTTGATCGACTACGTCGTCATGGCGGAGCGGGGCAATCCCGAGCACCCGCACACCCTTTTCGTCGAACACGACCCGGCCTTGTCCGGGAACTGTTTGCTCCCGGTCGAGGAGCTGGTGACGGCGTTGCCGCTGGGACTCGAGAAGGTCATCTGCAGAAGGGCGGCGAAGGAGCTGCGGCCCGGTCAGGTGGTGAATCTCGGCGTGGGAATCCCCATGGGGGTGGCCGCGGTCGCGTCCGAAGTGGGGGCCCTGAACCAGATCACGCTGACAACGGAGCTCGGCGTCATCGGGGGGCTGCCCGAAGGTGGCTTGAATTTCGGGCCGGCCAAGTGCCCGCAGGCTTTCATTTCCCAACCGAGCATGTTCGACTTCTACGACGGGGGCGGGCTGGACATCACGTGCGTGGGCGCCGCACAGATTGACAGGCACGGCAACGTGAACGTGAGCAAGATCGGGCCCAAGGTGATTGGGTGCGGCGGCTTCATCAACATCACGCAATCGGCACGGAACTGCGTCTTCTGCGGCGAGTTTACCGCTGGCGGGTTGGATGCGGCGGTCGTGGATGGCCGGATCGAGATCCGGCGCGAGGGTAAGATCAAGAAGTTCGTATCAGAAGTCGAGCACATCACGTTCGCCGGGCAGGTTGCCCGGGAGGACGGTCGCAAGGCTCTGTTCGTCACGGAACGCTGCGTGTTCGAGTTGGTGCCCGAGGGGCTTCTTCTGAAGGAGGTAGCGCCCGGTGTGGACGTTGAGAAGGATGTGATTGGTCAGATGGACTTCACTCCGATCATGCCCGATGACGTTCCGGAGATGGACCCGGCTATCTTCCAGGAAGAACCGATCGGCCTGTGCGACCTGATGGAGACCGTCACAGCCTAATCCCTTGAGGAAGAGGCGAGGGGTCAACGGGATCCACGCCCGAGGGTACGGACCAACGGTACAGAGACTCCCGCGACGACCGTGCCCATGAGCACCACCGTTGCACCGAGAGCCCAAAGGGGCCACGCTTCAACCGATCTGAATGTACTCGCCAGCAAGTAGTCGAAATATCCCATGCCGCCGGGCAGACTCCGAACGGCCCATCCTTGTACGAATGAAATCACGGGAACGAAGAACAGGGCCACAGCCAGCGTGGCAAACAGGATGGCGCCGGTTGCCAGGCCGAACCGCATGCGGCGATGCTCTTGGTCAGCGATCCTGGCCACACGGAGCCGGTCCTCAAACCGGGCGTGGAATCCGGGCGGCACCGGGCGCATCGTTTCGCCTTCGAGAGCTTGTTCGATCAACAAGTCAAGGTCATGTGAAGAGTTCTCGTCCATGCGTCTTCAGCTCCTTTTCGACAACCTTGCGCAACTGCTGTCGTGCCCGATGCATCCAGGTCTTGAGCGTACCCATCGGGATATCCATGATTTCGGCGATTTCCTCGTACGAGGCTTCCTGAAGATAGAATAACGTCACAATCGTCGCGTACCGGTCCGGCAACTTGCTCACGCACCCCCGAATCAACTCGGGCATATCCGTGGTGTCCGGCTGCTCCTCCGAAAGCTTGGCCGCGTGGCTCGGCAAGAACTCCACCTCGGCTCTTCGTTTGCGGCGGTTCAACTCGGTCAGGCACACACTGCTCGTCACGCGGTAAATCCATGTCGAGAAACTGCAATCGCCCCGGAATCCTTTGAGAAGGCGGTAGGCCTTCAAGAAGGCCTCCTGGGCCATGTCTTCGGCCTGCGAGGAATCGCGCATGAACCGATAGGACAGGTTGTAGACCACCCGCTCGTGGCGCGATACCAATTCGGAGAACGCAGCGTTGTCGCCTGCCTTCGCGCGTTTCACCAGAGCAAGGTCTACATCCTCAACCATATTGGGTATTGCCTCGCTGCGCATTGGCACCGCCGCGGACACCATTGCTACTCACTCCTGACGAGTTCGATGTCGCCATTTAGTGTGGCCATGGTAAGGCGGGCTGTTCCCGCGCCCGTCACCCCGTTCAGATTCCGCCGATTCTGGACTGCAAGGGAATCGAACTCAATGTCGCTCGCTATGGTGCCCTGCCGCGTGCGGGCTCGCACGTCGACGTCGCATCCATCGCTCACAACCACCTTAATGCCACCGTTCTGGCTCGTCAAATCGCACCCGGTCACAGTTGGGCCGAGCAAACGTGCATGGACGAAGCCGTTGGTGGTCTCGGCGGCGAGATGCCCGGAGACAATCGCGGCCTTCACGTTTCCGTTCACGGTCTTGAGTGTGGCGCCTTCGGGGAGCGAGGAAGCCTCGATACGTCCGTTCACTGTCTGGACACTGAGTTTCCCCGTGGGCTTCTCGACACGGACATCGCTATTGCTGCCAACCACGGAGACCTCGCCGCAGCCTTCCCGGATCCATACATTGCCGTTGTCCGACCGGATATCCAGGGCTGTTCCCCGTGGAACATGCACCGTGTACAGAACGAGGAGGTCGAGAGAGTCGGGCCGTTCGGCGGGCTCGGTAGTCAGGCGCACGGACTGTTCGTCTTCCGTAACGTCCATCAGCGACTCCACATACTCACGAATGACGTCATCGTTGCCCCGTTCCCAGGCAAACGCCTTTATCTCGGCGTGAACCTTGATGTCCGACCGGTCGTCGGCGGTCACCAGGACGAATCCGTCGGGATTGTCCAAGAAGAGCGATCCTTTTCCCTGCCACGAACCATCCCATTCCTTCGCGACGTCGGCTTTACCGACAAACGGGGGGAACATAGGGGCAACGACTCGTACGGTGAGCACCAGTACGAGTCCCGCAATCACGAATGCCGTGATGATACTACGCAAGTACGCTTTCATCATTGAATTAGACTGGGTTTGGTCGGAGCAGGTTTCACCGCGGATGTGGAAACTCTGGTGGCAAATGGCGGGAGAATCCGGATGGTGCGAAACCTGAGGGGTGCCGTGGCGGTCATACTAGTTGGAAGTTGAACTGACTAGGACCACCAAAGACGCTGGTGAGCCACCGGCGGTGTTGTCCCGGCTTCTGTGACAAGCCACCCACAGGGCCGGATTCCGGCAGCAATGTGGTATACTTTTGGTGGAAAAAGCGCGGCGGGACGATTCGAAAAGGGCCAGATCCAGCGAAGAAACCTCCTTTTCTTGTACTCTCTTGAGAGTCGTCCCGTCGTGCTTCCTTCATGGGGAGTCTCGTTTCGTGCAGCTCGCTCTTCTGATCATACCGCTTGGGATCCTGATTGTTACCATGGTGTATGGCGTAACCCAATCACTGCTAGGATCGTGGCTCGACTACCGCCTCAAGCTGAACTATCTGGACAAGCTTGAGAAACACCCTGAGTTGATCGACCGGTCGAACTCCTCGGCCGATGGATCTTCGCCTACGCAAGCACCGCACCTGGTCGCGAAGCAGAACTACTTCCTAACGGGGGCGATTCTTGTAGCCCTTGGTCTATTCTTCGTATTCGGCGGCCGTCTCGTAAGAGTCGGGGAATTCGCGGTGGGGGCCTATCTAGGCGGAATTCTCTGCGTGCTTCTCGGTCTTCCACTCGCCGGCGTCGGACTGTTGATTCGATATCTCGCCAAAGACCCCACCGAAGCCCTCCGCGGCAGTTGATCCCATCCCGGGTCTTCCGCAGCCGTTTGTGAGGCCCGCCAAGCCCAGATCCAACGGGCGAATTGACAAACGGAGGCCTTGCCCGTAGACTCCCACCGGGGAACGTGTTGTGCTACATGAAGCGGTGTGGTCTGATATGAATCGGGTGGAATTCAAGCGGCGGCTCGACGGCCTGCGCCGATTGCCGATTACGGTATATGCGGCGAGTCGTGCCGTGCCTTTGCTCGGAGACCCAGGCTCCTCTCGTAAAGCACTGCTGACCCTCGTGTTATCCGATCCTTGCCTAGCGGCACGCGTGCTCCGTGCGGGCTCCGGACATGCACTTCCTCCCAACGCTTCGGGGGCGATTCGCCGAATCGATGACCGGACACTTCGCAGACTCGTTCTCTTGGCCGCCACTGAAACGCTATTTCCCGCGATCAACGAAGTCCCTCATGGACGGGAGTTGGCTGAGCAGGCCCTGGGGACGGCCGTTTTCGCCGAGCGGCTTGCAGCACGCACGGAGAACGTCTCGACCCAGGACGCCTATGTCGCCGGGCTGCTGGCGGACGTGGGCAGCCTCGTGCTGGCGTCGCTCGAACCGGAAGCGTTCGTCGATCGCGTGAGTCGGCATGCCGCGTCGCCAGGAGACGTGCTCCAGACCGAGAGGCAGGCGTTCGGATTCGATCACACCCAGGCGGGGAAATGGATCGCCGAACGATGGCGATTTCCCCAAGCCATTTCGGAAGCCATATGGCTCCATCACCACCCGGCCAACGCCTTCGAGGGAGGGCGATTCGCAACGGGTCTTATCGAGGTCACGGGGCTTGCCGTCCATCTGAGGCAAACGCTTCGCGATGGCGGCCGTCCGAACGAGGCCGTGTTTGCGCGAGCCCATCGTCTGGGGATTGGGCGTGAGACACTTGAGGCCCTGTTCACGGAAGGGGCGCGGGCTGTCGAGCAGTCTCTGGCCTTTTTCGCCGACGACGCGCCGGATCCAGTGAGCGCCTGCACTGAGTTGAAGAGGGTCCTGTACGAGTTTCTGGATGCCTCGCCGGATGCTGTCGCCGCGTCCGCGGTGCAGAGCGACAGGTCGCAGTTCCTGGAAGCCCTGGAACGGATGGACCGTCGCCTTCATCCGCGCATGACGCTGGATGCGATCCTGAGTGTCTTCATCGATGCTGTGCGTCAGGGGGTGGGACTGGCGCCCGGCGTCTGCTGCGTCATCGACTCGGACGGCCGACATCTGCACGGCAAGCGTTGGCACACGACCGAGGGTCGTCTGAACCCGCTGTTCATCGATCTGGAGGCCACGGAGTCCCTTTCACCGGACTTGCAGGGGGCGTTGCGTACCCTTGGGTTTGGCAAAGGGGGGCGTGGCTGGACCGGCACCGGGCTGCTGGACGTCTCCAGGAAGGGCGGCCTCATCGTCGTCCCGTTGCTGGCGGAAGGTCGCGGTCTGGGACAGGTTCTGTTCGAGGTCGAATCGGCGGGAGATCGGCTGGGCGAGCCGCTTCTGGCGAATCTCACGGCATTGGCGGGGGTATGTGCCCGCGCGGTGGCGCGGCAACATGAGGAGGAACGCCAGGAGGCCCAGAGCGAAGATTTGATCCTGTCGATGCGCGACGCGCCGCCTGTTGCCGAACCTTCCGAAACACCCAGTCCGGAGGCATCAAACGAACGGGCTCTCGTTCAAGGGCTCGCGGAGGCCGTTGGCCGTCCCGTTGCCGAACTGCTGATCCGGGTCGGCCAACTCAGGGAGACCGGGAACGAGTCGGTGATCGCCGAGGTGGCGCGAAGCGGCGAGCGCCTGGAGGACCTTGTGGCGGGAATGCGTGGGTTCTGCAATCCCCTTCAACCCAAGATGGAGACGACGGCGATCGACCACATACTGCATCAGCATGTATTGACGGTTGAAGACGACTGCGCGAAGCACGGCATCCGGTTTCAGGAACGCAGGAGCGACGGATTGCCGCGCGTGATGTGCGATCAGGGACAGATGGGCCGTGCGGTCCAGGCGCTGATCGCCAACGCCTGCGAAGCAATGACACCCGGGGGCGGTGTCATCACCCTCGGCACGTCGGCTGCGTCGGAACGCGGGGGAATCGTACTGAGCGTCGCGGACACGGGGCCGGGAATCGAACCCGCCGACGTGCCGCGCGTGTTTGCCCCGTTCTATACCACCAAACGGAAGGAGGGCCATGCCGGGCTCGGCTTGTCCCTGTGCAAGAGCATTGTGGAAGCGCACTCGGGCACCATCGAACTGACCAGCCGCGTGGGAGAGGGGACGGAAATCAGACTCACCTTGCCGGCCGTCGCGGATCGTCAGGCTGAACCGCCCGCCGATGATCCTCCCGCCGCGGAACCCGAGAAGCTCCCGCGGGTCCTCGTCGTTGACGACGATGAGGGTGTTCGTGAGATTCTGAAACGGACCCTGCAGATGCGGGGATGTGTTGTTGAAACCGCGTCGGATGGCGTGGAGGCGATGGAATCGCTCACGGGCGACACGGTGGACCTTGTGCTGCTGGACATCTGCATGCCGCGCAAGGATGGTCTTGCCGTGTTGCAGGAGTTGGAAGAACAGCAGGCGGCGTTTCCCGTGATCGTGATGACGGGTTCCACGCGGCCGTACCACGTTGAGGAAGCATTGAAGCGCGGAGCGCGGACGTGTTTGCGGAAACCCTTTGAATTGAAGCAACTGCTCGCCGAAGTGGAGTCCGCCGTGGCCGAAGGCCGCGGTTGAACCCGCGCACCCGCGCTCGGCGTCATGGTTAAGCGATGAGTCAGAACGACAAGGTCAGACTGTCCTGGAGGCAGGTCCTCATTCACGGAGTGCTGCTGTTTGCGCTTCTAATCCCCGCGTTTCCCAGCGTCTTCTTTCGAGGTGAGCTGATCTCCAGCGCCGATCTGCTGTTCGTGATGCCGCCTTGGGACAAGCATGCGCCGGACGAGTTTGAACGTCCCCAGAACAAGCTGATGTTTGACCCGGTCATGGCGTTCCGACCCGACTACCTGCTCACTCAGAAGGCTTTGCGCAACGGAGAATGGCCCCTGTGGAACCCGCTTGAATACGCTGGGGTTCCGTTGCTTGCCAACTGTCAGAGCACGCTGTTCTACGCTCCACGACTGTTGTTGCTGTTCATGGATCTTGACTTGGCCATGACGTGCTTCGAATTGCTCCGCCTCTGGACCTGCGGCATCGTGGCGTATGTCTGCGCGCGCCTGATTCGGCTCAGCAATCCTGCTTCTGCCTTCTTCTCGGTGGCGTGGATGTTCGGGGCGTACAATCTTCTGTGGATGCACCATCCGTTGCCGGATGTCAGCGCGTGGTTGCCGGTGCTGTTTGTGGGGACGGAATTCGTCCTGGAGGCCAAGTACCGCCGTGGCTTCGCCGCGATGGCCTTGGGCGGTGTGCTGATACTCTTCGCGGGCCATCCCGAGACGGCATTCACGTTCAGTATGGGACTGGGCTTCTACTTCCTGGCGCGGCTGGCCCTTGACCGGCGCTGGGGCCCTGCACTGTGGAAACCGATTGCCGTGTGTGCGGCGGCCTGGACCGTGGTGCTGCTGGTGTACTGCATCCAACTGTTCCCGTTCATCGAGTACCTGCGCAACAGCTACACGTTTGCTGAACGCCGCGACGAGAATCTGTCCATACCCCTTTCCGCGGGCCACGCCGTGACGTTCTGGGTGCCCCGGTTCTTCGGAACCGACGCCGAGTACAATTTCTGGGATCCGGGGAAGTGGAACTCCAACATTTCGTCGGGGCAGTATTCGGGCATGGCTGTGTGGTGTGGCGTGGTTCTGCTTCTCGCGGGCGGGGCAGCCGCTGGCTCGCGGACAGCAGACCGCCACCGCATTGCGGCCCTCTTGTTCGCAGCCGCGGCAGGGACCCTTCTGGCGTTCAATTTCACAACCCTCAGTTTCGTGCATGAACTGCCTGTGTTTAGCTCGCTCCACGAGATCTACCACATCTGTTTTACGCTATTTGCGATTCCTTTGCTCGGGACAATCGGCCTGGACCGATGGTTCTCGCGTCCGCGCAAGCTTCGGGAAACGTGGTGGCTGGCGCCGGCGGCCGCCGTTCTGGTGGGCTTGGTGTACTTCGTCTATCAGTTCAACCGGGGCCTCATCGACGCGGCGGACGTCACGGACTACGTGGTCCAGCAGTGTGTCATTGCCGCTGTGCTTGGGGCTGTAGCTATCGTGCTGCTGGGTGTGTCATGTTTCTGGCGGCGGCCGAGGGTGCTCTGGATTGCCTTGACCGCTCTGGTGTTCGTGGATCTGCTGGTCGCGAACCGGGGCATGGTGCCCACGCTTCCGCGCGAATATGTGTACCCGGAGACGGATCTCACCCGGTTCATGCAGGACCAGCCTGCACCGTGCCGGTTCGGCGTCGCCGAGGCGGCCATCTACTCCGGCAGCGTCGCCAATTACGGCATCGAGGAATGGCTTGGGTATGACGGACTCTTCTCGGAACGTCCTGTGCGGTTCCAGTCGACCCTCGACAAGGAAGTGTGGCATCGCATGGAGCCGGTCTATTCGGTGCAGTACTATCTCCACGATCCCAATCCCGAGTACGAAGAGATCTTCCCTCTGGCGCGTCTTCTGGAAGAGGGCGCTCTGGAACTGGAGCGCACCGAGGACGGCCTCGAGGTCTACAAGAACCTGCGCGCCTATCCCCGGGCCTTCCTTGTCGGTGACGTGGAGGTCATCCCGGATCGCGACACCCTGTTCGATCGCATGCTTGACGAGGACTACAGGCCCGACCTGGTGGCCGTGACACAGACCGCGCCGGAGGGGGATTTGCCAGCCGGCGGCGGCGACAGAGATTCGTTGGGATCCGCCGAGATCACCCAGTACGAATCGACACGCGTTCGTATCCAGGTCAACGCCAGGCAAGACGCGGCGCTGGTGCTGTCCGATGGGTTCTACCCAGGATGGCACGCGACGATCGACGATGATCCGGTGGACATTTTCCCGGCGTACTACGCCTTCCGCGGCGTCATCGTGCCAGCCGGGGAGCACACGGTGGAATTTCGATACCGGCCGTGGACCCTACCAGTCGGCTACACCATCTCCGCACTCACGTTGGTGGCGGCACTCATCGTCTCGATTCTTATGCTGCGCGGTGACGCCCGCCGGGCACGCGCGGCATGAACGGGACAGCCCAGGTGACGTGGCGCGAATGTACGGTACACGCCGCTATCCTGGTTGTAGTGTTGGTGGTTCTGTTTCCTGCGACGTTTCTACACGGCGAAGTGCTGCTGCCCGGCGGGCTGCTGTTTGACCATCCACCATGGAGCGCCTACGACGCGGACGAGGTGCGCCCGGCCCGCAACGAGGTCACCCTCGAAGCCTTCTTGCTCTTCCACACGTACTACGCGGTCACGGCCCGCGCCATCGACGAGGGCGACTGGCCGCTGTGGAACCCGCTGGAGTTTGGCGGCATCCCTCTACTGGCAGGGTATCAGGCGGCCGTGTTCTATCCGCCCCGTATACTGCATGCGTTCCTCGATCTTTGCGAAGCAACCACGCTGTTCGTGCTGCTGAAGATATGGCTTTGCGGGATGACCGCGTACCTCTGCGCACGCTACTTCCGGCTCGGCGTGGCGGCCTCGCGATTCGCGTCGCTGGGATGGATGCTGAGCGGGTACACGCTGGTGTGGGCGTACTGGGCGGACCCGGATGTGGGTGCGTGGCTTCCCGTGATGCTAATGGCCGCTGAAATGCTGATCGACGGGCGGTACCGGCGCGGGTTCTTCGCCATGGCGTTTGCCGCCGTGATGGCGCTCCTCGCGGGCCATCCCGAGAGCGCGTTCACCATGAGTCTCGGGGTCGGCGCGTACTTGTTTCTTCGCCTGGTGTTGGACCGGGCCTGGGGGAGACGCCTACTGGCGCCCATGGGGATCGCCGGCGCCGCGTGGGTCCTGGCCCTGCTTGTCTGCGCGGTCCAGCTCCTGCCCTTCGTCGAGTACCTCCCTCTGAGCCAAGCGATGGTTGAGCGTCCGGCAGGCAACGCGGTTGAGCAGGCCATCTGGGGTCCCGGGGCCGTGGCGTTCTGGGTGCCGCGGTTCTTCGGGGCGAATCCCGACGGAACGCTATGGGTCAACGAGATTGAGAACTTCAACTTCGTTGGGATGATCTACCCGGGCATCGCGGTGATGCTTGCACTCCCGCTTGTGTTTGTGCGCGGACGTCGAAATTCCCTGCACCGCCGACGTCTGTTGGCCTTGGGGCTGCCCTGCATCCTCAGCCTACTGCTCGCGTTCGACGCTCCTGGCATCCGCGTGCTGCACACGCTTCCGGTCTTCAGCGCCACGTGGGGCTGTTGGTACATGACCTTTCCCATGTTCTGTCTGGTGCTGATCGCCGCCATGGGGATTCAACAGTGGTTTTCTCAAAGGAGGCGGTTTCGGGAGGGTGTCGTCGTACTTCCGGGGGTCCTTCTCGGCTGCGGGGTGGTCGGGTTCTTCTTCTGGCTGAACAAGGGACTCATCGACGCTCACGGCGTCGGCGTTTATGTGCAGCGGCAACTGGCGCTCGCAACGCTCTTTGCCTTGGCCTGTCTTGCATGCCTGGTGGGGCAGTTCGGGTCGCGCCGACTGCCTGTTCTGGCCCATTTGCTTGGCGTTGTCTTGGCGTTCGACCTGATCGTGGCCGCGGACGGTCTACACGATTCCGCCGCGAAAGATCACGTGCTGTTTGAGACGGACCTGACCCGCTGTCTTCAGGAGGCCACGCCTCAACCGCGGATCAATGCCACGTCGGCGCGGATTCCCACGGGCCTGCTACAAGCGTACGGCATCGAACAGCAAATGGGTTATGACGGCATTCTCCCGGAGCGCATGTTCACCTTCTTTGGACGCATGAGTGGCGACACGTGGAATCCCGCGGAACCCGTCTGCGCCACCGACATCTACTTGCACGATCCCGATGAGGAGCCTACGTTCCCGATTGACGACGCCCGATTCGTGCCAGTCGGCTCCGAGGACGGGATCGACATCTACCGGAACGACGCAGCCTTGCCCCGCGCGTTTCTGGTCGGACGAATCGAAACCGTTCCCAACGAAGATGCTCTGTTCGATTTCATGCGCCACCCCGAGTTCGATCCGTCTCGAATGGTGGTGACTGACCGGCCTCCGTCCGGTCCGATTCCGCATTCCCTTGCCGCCCAATTGGGGAACGCGCGCGTCCTGCGCCGATCCGCCACGCGGGTGATCCTGGACGTCGATTCGGCCGAGGACGCCGCCCTTGTCCTGTCGGATGCCTTCTATCCGGGATGGCGCGCCTGGGTGGGCACGGATGAAGTGAACATATGGCCCGCTTACCACGCGTTCCGCGGAATCCTGGTGCCGGCCGGGCATCATCGCGTGGAGTTTCGATACGACCCGCTGTCGTTCCGGATCGGGCTGTGGACGTCGACCGCGGCCCTGTGCCTGTCGGCGGCCTTCGCTCTGCTCCTTCTGATGAAGGCAGGGAGGAGGCGCGATGCGGACTGAGGGCGAACGTGATCGACGCCTGACCCCGCTGGAACTGGTCGTTCATGCCGTGCTGCTCCTGGCACTTCTTGCCTGCGTGTTCCCCAAGACCTTCTTCGAACACGAGGCCATCATGCCGGGTGGGTTCCTCTACGCAACGCCTCCCTGGGAGGGCAACAAGCCAACGGATCTCGACATCCCGGCCAACTGGTTGACCGTTGAGAATCTACAGCAGGTGAACAAGTTCTACCTGCTCACGTCTCGCTGCATCAGCGACGGCGAATGGCCACTGTGGAATCCCCTGGAATTCACCGGCATGCCCCTGATGCAGGACTACCAGACCGCGATCTTCTATCCGCCCCGTCTACTGCACGCGTTTCTTGAACACCATTTCGCCACGTCGCTGTACATTCTGCTGAAGCTCTGGCTCTGCGGGTTCACAGCGTATCTGTATGGCCGATACATCAGGTTGAGCACCCATGCCGCCCGGTTCCTTTCGGTGGCCTGGATGTTGGGTACCTACAACCTGATTTGGTGCTATTGGCCTGTGCCGGACGTGAGCGCATGGGCTGCCCTCGTGTTGCTGGCCGTCGAAATGCTGCTGGACGGACGCTATCGCCGGGGGTTCTTCTCGCTGTGTTTCGGCGCCACGATGCTTCTTCTCTCGGGGCACCCGGAGACCGCGTTCGCCATGGGGCTTGGCGTGGGACTCTATTTCGCCTTGCGCCTCACCGTCGAACGGCGGTGGGGGAGACGTCTCTGGAAACCGGCAGCCATCGCCGGGGCCGCTTGGGCGGTCGCGCTGTTGGTGTGTGCGGTCCAGATCCTGCCGTTCCTGGAATACATGCTCGTGAGCCATACGTTCCTGACACGCGAAATCACCTACGAGGAGAAGCACTTCCTGCCTCTTGGCGCAAGCCTCATCCTGTGGGTGTCGCGGTTCTTCGGCACCAAGGCGGAGGAAACCTATTGGGCCTCGTCGCTGAATTCCACCTACCTTGGGATGGTGTACTCAAGCGTGATCGTGTGGATAGCTGCCGCCCTCATTGTGCTTCGCGGGAAGCGTGAGCAAACGATCCGCGCGGTGTGCTTGTCGATGGTTACCGCCGTGAGCATCCTGATGTGTTTCGACCTGCCCGGGGTGCGCGTCATTCAGAATCTGCCGGGGTTCGATTTCATGTGGCGCTGCTACTTCATTGCTTTCTCACGGCTTGCACTACCCATCCTCGCGGCGATTGGCCTCGACCGATGGCTTGCCAAGCCACGCCGGCTGCGCGAAATCATTCCCGCGGCGGCCGTGTGCCTTGTCGGCATCGGCGTCTCTTGGTTCTCCTACCGCTTCTTTGCGGGACTCCTCCGTGCACAGGCCATGGCGGGAATCGACGGTCTCGATGTCTATGTGCGGAAACAGGTCATCATTGCGGCGGCAGTGGCGCTCGGCGCCCTTGCGATCCTGGTAGCGCACAGCGTGTGGAAGCGACCTTGGGCGTGCGCCGCGGCATTGACTGCACTGCTGGCATTCGACTTGGTTTTCGCTGTGCGGGGACTGCTGCCCACGGCTCCCCCGGAGGCCATCTTCCCCGAGACGGGGCTCACCAACTACCTGTCAGAGCTACCGAAGCCAACCCGTGTGAGTGCCATATCCGCCCGCACGATTCGCCCCGCGCTCATGTATCCCTACGGCATTGAGGAGCACTGGGGCAGCGACGGCATTTACCCGGAGCGCGTTGTGACGCTCTATGGACGCCTGGGGATGGGCACGCACGACGGGGCCATCTGGAACGCCATGGAACCGGTGTGCGGGGTGGGATACTATCTGCACAATCCCTCGGAGGAGCCCGCATTCCCGCTGGAAGACACGGAACGCTTCGAGAAAGTCGTCGCACTGGATGGAATCGAGGTGTACCGGAACAAGAAGGCGTTTCCGAGGGCGTTTCTTGTCGGCGATCTGAAGGTGGAGGCAGACAAGAACGTCCTGTTTGAGGTAATGGGTGACCCGACGTTCGATCCTGGCGCGTGTGTGGTCGCGGAACGAGCGCCGAGTGGGGAGGCGCCCACCTCGTCAGACGGCCCTCTAGGGACGGCACAGGTGACTGCGCGATCATGGAACCGGGTGGTCGTGGAACTCGATGTGGACATGCCGTGCTACCTGGTCCTCAGCGATGCATACATGACCGGATGGCATGCCACGGTGGATGAAGATTCCCGTGACATCTTTCCTGCGTACTACGCCTTCAGGGGAGTCGTGGTACATCCTGGCGAAACGCAAGTGGTGTTCGAATACGATCCTGCCTCGTTCCGGATCGGCATGGGGCTCAGCGTGGCTACGCTGATAGGCGGCGTTCTTGCCGCGACCGTACTTCTGGTCCGCAGGCGCCAGCCTTAGTCCGTGTCTCCAGGAGAAGCTTCAGGTTCTTGACTCGCAGGGCCCGCGACGGGTTCTTCGTACCGGTTTGCGCGAGACCGGTCTTTCCTGCGCTGGCTGTTGTGGTACTCCCAACGTAGGGCGCGGATCTCCGGCATAAACGCGTAGATTCCCAAGCGTATCCGCGCCCGGACGATGTATCCGTAGATACGTGCCCCCAAGCGGTGGTACCAGATGGGCGCATTCTCGGCGATGGTCTTGCCGTCCACGAAGAACGTGAACAAGGCGACCTTCTCAAGAAAATGCTCCGCACGCTTGTTCTGCCAACGGTACGTGACGCGTTCCAGGGCCCATTCGGCCCAATCTTCCAGGCTCTTGGGCATGGCCATGCCGCTTTGGAGGCAGTAGTCGAAGAGAGGCGTTCCGGGATAGGGGTTGTAGAGCTGCACGGGGGTGCAGGAGGCTTTCGGGTTCTCTTTCACCAGACGAAGCATGAGGTGGAGTGTCTCTTTCACCTCGTCCATGGTTTCGCTCGGAAGTCCGCCCATGAAACTGAATTTGGGCTCGATGCCAGCCTCTTTGAGCCTCTGATTGGCCTTGAGGATCTCCTCTGTGGTGATGCCCTTCTCGATGAATTCGAGGACCCGGTTGCTGCCGGATTCGGCACCCAGGTAGATGTGCTGGAATCCCGCGCGTCGGAAGAGCTTCAGGTCGTCCATGCTCATCCGGTTGAGGTAGTCGACGCGGCAATTGGCGCGCAGAGTCACGTCTATGCCTTCATCCAGCAGCATCTGGCACACCTTGCGTGCCCGTTTGAACTGGGTGAAAAACTCGTCGTCGATGATGTGAATGGAGTTGATGTTGAAGTCGCGGATGAGGCGCTTGATGTGGGCCACGGTCCGTTCCGCGCATTCAGCGCGGTAGCAGCGTCCGTCCGGCACCACGCCCAGGTAGCAGTAGGCGCACTTCATCGGGCAACCCCGGCTCGTGGTGATCTGCAACGACCGCTCGCCATACACTTCCGCGAGGACGTAGTCCTCGACGTTGGCCAGGCTGTAATCCAACTCGGGCCATTCGTCCATCTCGGTCGCGCCACGGGGCGGGTTGTGGATCGTCTTGCCGCCCTGCTTCCACACGACGCCGTCAACGCCGTGGAGGTCCAGTTCGACCTCGGTGTCGGTGCCGTGGGCTTCTACGTGCTCTTCGATGCGTTTGGTTAGTTCGAGAGACGTGATCTCGCCTTCGCCGACTACGACGCCGTCCACCAACACATGGTCGAGGGTCTGGTCGGGCAGGATGGTGGGATGTACGCCGCCCCAGATGATGGGGATGGTGGGGTCGATCTCGCGCACGATCTGCGACGCGGCGACGCCCCACTGGATCTGGCGTCCGGTCATGGCGGTGATGCCTACCCAGAGCGGGCGTTCCTTGAGGGCCTCGTGAAGCGTGAGCGCCCAAGAGTCGTCGACCCGTTGATCGACGAGACGCATGGAGTAGCCCTGCTGCTTGAGCACGGAGCCGATGTACAGGGCCGCCAAGGGCAGACGGGTGGTAACATTCTTGATATCCCAGTGGGTCCTGGGGTTGATGAAGACAACGTGGGCCATAATTCCTCCGGGCCGCTATGAATGTTGAGCGTGCGGCCGATTACGCGAACGTGAGAGCGAAAAGACGAATTCCAGAGATAATAGCGCAGGGCGCGGATGTCGAGCAACATCTTGGCCTTGGAGTGCGGACGGCGCAATCCACTCTTTATCATCCGCGTGTGACCCGAACGGGGTTTTGAAGCGCTGTGCCTGGGTATTCCCAAAGAGAGACTCCCTGGAGCATGGAGGCTCCAGGGAGTCTGGTTACGAAAGTCGATAGGGATCAGCCGAAGGTTACTTCGACCCATTTCGCCATGGCTACGCTGGCCGGCGATTCTCCGGGGTACCTGATGAATTCCACGTGCCCGTCCATATACAGGACGTTGATCCCGCCCGGGACGTGGTTGTAGTTCTGAACATTGGTCGATAGCGCATCCATCCAGACCCAGATCTCGCTCTGCGCCATGGCCGTGGCGGCCGGGTTGTTGATGTCGCTGATCAGGAACCGCTCAATGCCTTCTCGCAGGCGGTAGATGGTGTCGCCCCCGCCGCTGCCGTTCGGCGCGCCAACGTTAATGTCCGAAGTCATGGCGGACTCAAACCCGTCCGACGCGAGATCGAGAGGCAGTTGGGTGCTGAAGGCGGTCAACTGCGAGGAGGAACCGTCGGGTTCGGTGAGGTCCCCGTCGCCCGCACGGTCGAACACCCAGCCAAGATAGCCGTAGCTGAAGTCGGCCTCATCCGAACAGCCGCCTGGAAGCGAACTGTCGACATGGACGCACCAGTTGCCGGCGGAATCCTTGAGATCGTCAACACCGCCTCCGGGATCCGACGGGCAGACCAGCACGGCTGGGTCCGTCATGTACTCAGGATATATGGAGGGAATGAAAGGCGCGGCGGCAAGATCCGACGCGGCCGGAGCGAAGGCATGAAGCCGCGGGTACATCTCGCCCTTGCTCTCGTTGGCGTACATCTTGAGCATGATGCCCATCTGCTTGAGGTTGTTCTGACAGCTTGCGCGGCGTGCCGCCTCCCGCGCCCGCGCCAGTGCCGGGAGCAGAATTGCCGCCAGTATGCCGATGATTGCGATCACTACCAGGAGTTCTATCAGTGTGAAGCCCATCTTCTTCATGGATACACCTCCAGTCTTAGCCTGCTTGCAGTTTTCCCTTCTCGGACGCCCCGGCGCACAGGGTCGAGGGCGCATTCGCTGGTTGGTAGATTGCTTGCCTGGCATCCCTCCCTTCTCTTAGCGCTCACCGCCTCGTTGGGGCGATGCCGTCTCTCGCGTCTGACTGCGAAAAGAGCCAAATCCCTCTATAAACAATATAGCACACCGCCAGATGTCTGGAAAGAGCCGATTTGCGCCCAGGCGCGGTGACGGGGGAATA
>JAAEQP010001756.1 GCA_024231375.1 bacterium
CCGGACACACTACACCTGTCAAAGACGAAATCCCGATCCCGCAGCCCGCGTTTGGAAGGCTTCCCCGTTGGTACGGTAGCATCGTTGCTGTTCTGACGCAACCGTCCACTCCCTCTTCGACAAGCTATCGCGGCGCGGATTGCGGGCGCCCCAGGGCATTGGTTTGCCCCGTGACCACGCGGGTGCTCATGTGTAGAGAAGCAAGCCGTGTACCAGGTGCGCGGGGATGGAGAGGTGGTTTGTAACAGTTCGCCGAATAGAGGGTTAGAGGTTCTGGCCTCGCGATTGGTCGACGGTGCCCATCGAGGGTTGGTTGGAATCTGGACGTGGGAACGTGCGGTTTCTGAACAGCACCCGCGCGGTATACTGGGAGTGTTTCGCGAGAATGGGAACCTGTGCTGCGGTTCGCTGGGCAGGATGGGGGGAGAGAGGCGCTGTTGAAGTAGTCTGTGCGTGCGGCGAAGCCGTGGAGAATCCCAGGGACAGTCCCGTCTCGCTTCGCTCGCTTGGTACAGTCCCGGATTGTCCACTTCTGTTCTTCGGGTATATGACCATTTCAACGGGTCCCCTGGCCCATCTCCGTGTTCTGGCGGGCGCTGCTGGCGTCAGTCCTTGAGCTTGCTATGCCCGTTCGGTGGCGTCTTCGGGGTGGAGGCGGCGGTACTGGTCGGGGTACATGGTCTTCATGCAATCGGGACAGATGCTGTGGCTGAATTCGGCTTCGGAGTGATCGTGGAGATAGACTTCGATCTGGCTCCAGTAGCCTTGGTCGTCGCGGATCTTTTTGCAGCTCGCGCAGATGGGCAGGAGACCGCGCAGGGTCTTGAGGTTGGCGAGGGCTTCGCGGAGTTCGGTGATGAGGTGTTCGCGTTCTTCTTCGGCCTGGGCACGGTGGATGGCTTCGGAGATGCTGAGGGCCATGCTTTCGAGCATGGCGTCCTCGTCGGGTTTGATGGGGTTGCGCGCGAAGAAGGCCATGACGCCCATGGGTTCGTTGGTGGGGGACACGAGCTTGTAGCCTGCGAAGGCCACCAACCCGAGACCTTCGGCCCCTTCCGCGTTCAACACGCGGCGGTCGTGGGCGATGTCGTTGGTAAGAAACTTGCGTTCGTGCCCTGCGCCGACCCGCCCGATCTTGTAGCAGCCGAAGGGGACCCGCTGATGCATCTTGCTTTCGGACCGCGCATGTTTGCCGGAACTTGCCATGAGGTGCAGACAGGCCTCGCGGGACGTGCAGGCGTGGGGGCCGTCGTCGTATAGGGCGTGGACGCATCCCTCGTCGCACAGGTCGCCGGGTTTCACGAGCCAGATCCGGCAGAAGTCCGCATCGAACAAGGTGGCCAGATTGTCGGTGATGGCGGAGAGCTTCCGGTCGAGCCCACCGGACTCCAGAAGCGTGGCCTGAAGTTGGTTCAGTTTCTGGAGGCGTGCCAGCGACGCCGCTTCCACGGCAGACGCCGTTCGCTTGCCACTGCCCCGCTCCCGGCTGGAATCGCGATCTGTCATTGGGCCAAGCACTCCTTGCACTCGCCGTGGACCGGTCCACGATGCTGCCAACAGAGTCCTATTCTCGACAACTACCGGTGTGGCGTCAAATCGGGGCGGGGCTGTTGAGGAGGCCTCGGCCAGGATTTCACAAGCGCGGTATGATCCTCTCCTTCGTTCCGTGCCCCGCGATCATAGTCTGGAGCGCGGCGAATGGCGTACTGCGAACCAGACACTCTAGCCATGTCATCCCGAGCGAAGTCGAGGGATCTCTTGCGGGTAAGCGCTCACCGATGAGAGATCCCTCGACTTCGCTCGGGATGACGCATAGGCGGTGTGTCGACGAAGACGGGGAACTGACGTTCAACGAGGCGCCTGCCAAGCGAGATGAGTGAGGACGTTGCTTTGTTACCAACCGCGCCCCTTCGTTGTAACCCGCCATGCGGTCTGCTATGCTGCGCTGCGATTGCCGCTGAAGGGGGCCTCAGCGTGCGGGGTTTAATCGTGTGCGGAGAACGCTGATGCTGCTTGTGCTGTCGTCATTCAGGCCTTGGATCACCCTTGCCGTGTGGGTGCTGTTCGCACTTATCCCCACGGTTGCGTGGGCCGCGCCGGGTCCGTCGGCTATTCCCGGCGGGATGGGCCAATCCCCTGGCAGCGACGACGCCCTGGTTGGCGCAACGTTCGCCGAGAAAGAGCAACCCTTCAAGTGGTTCTTCATGGTCGCGGGCGTCAACTCGCACCCCCGGCTCGAGAGCGAGGACCTCATCGACGACTACCTCAACACCGCGATGAAGGTGTTGGCGCCCGACTACGACGACGTGCGCACGGTAGGCACGCTCCGCGACAGCTACATGCTCTGGCCGCCCCACATCGGGATTGGACGGGCCCTGTCGGACCGCTGGACCCTCTTCTTCCAGACGGGGTACTCCAGCGGAACGGTCCGTACCAAGGCCACCGACCCCAGCATCTTGTTCCTGTTGCCGTTGCACACGGACTTCGAAATGAAGCGCGGCGCGTTCTACGCCGGGCTTGGCCTGGACTACTTCCCGTGGGGCCAGGTTGAGGTGGGCGACTACGACGGTCTCATGCCCCGTCTACGCGCGGCAAAACCGGCTCTCGGTGCGCGCGTCACCTGGACCTACGCCACCTATGAGGCGAAGGCCCAAGTGGGGGTCGGGGTTCTCACGAATCTCATCAACTACAAAGAGAGCGGCGCCTGGGGCCTGTGGAGCGGAGGACTCAACGGCGGGTTCGATATGCCCTTCACGAAGCGCACCACGCTGTCGTTCAACGCGGGCTACAATTTCTTCCCCGAGCGCGCCTTCGATTTCGCCGGGGCGTCCTACACGATCGCATTGAAGTACCATTTCCAACCGAATTTCTTCAGAGGTGACCGCGATGATCACGAGTGAACGCAGAAAAGAGATCTTTGACCAGGGCCGTCCCGAGACCCTGTGGGAAGGCGAACCGCTCCTGGGCAGTTCGTACGGCGAGGAAGAAATCGAGGCGGCGGTGGCGGCCATGCGCGATTCCATGGACCCCAGCAAGGGGTTTGGGTTCACGGCGTCGCCGATCCCCGAGTTCGAGCAGGCCTTCGCCGATCACGCCGGCACAAAGCACGCCGTGGCCATCAACAGCGCGGGTCCTGGTTTGGACATGACGATGCGCTTCCTCAAACTGCAACCCGGCGACGAGGTCATTGTGCCGGCGGTGAATTTCGTGGCCGCGCCCTTGGCGGTCGTGGGGGCGGGCGGCCAGATCGTGTGGGGCGAGGTGGACCCTCACACGCTTCAACTCGATCCCGAAGACGTGGAGAAGAAGATCACGCCGCGGACCCGCGCTATCTTTCCGGTGCACATGAACGGGCTGTCGGCGCCTATGGACGATTATCTGGAACTGGCGCAGCGCCATCCCCACGACACGCACGGGCCTCTGGCCGTGATCGGCGATGCGGCCCGCGCCTGCGGCGGCTGGTACCGCGACACGCGAATCGGGGCAAAGGCCCTGGCGACGGTGTTCTCCTTTCACACCATGAAGAACATGACCACCCTCGGCGAGGGCGGCATGGTGACGACCGACGACGACGCCATGGCGGCGTTCTGCCGGTCGACGCGGTTCTACGGCGGGCCGACGGACGACTGGGGCACGTCGAACGTGATGACCAAGGTGCAGGCGGCCGTGGGTCTGGTGCAGTTGGCGAAGCTGGACAGTTTCATCGACAACCGGCGCCGCCTGGCGCACCAGCGCAACGACATGTTGTCGGGCATCCCCGAACTCGAGCTCCCGACCGAGCCCGAAGACTGCAAACACACCTACTACCTGTACACGTGCCTGGTGTGCGAGGCGTGGGCGGGCGACAAGCGCGACCAGTTGATGGGACTGCTGGACAAGGAATTCGGGATTCGGTGCGTCATCGCCAACAAACCGATCTACCTGAGCCGCAAGATGCTGCGCGACCACACGGCTGGCCAGTCGCTCCCGGTGTCGGAGCAGTTGGGTGAGCGGATTGTGTGCGTGCCGATCCATCCCGCCATGACGGAGCACGACAACGAATACATCTCGGCCAGCGTCGTGGAGGCAGTGGAGCGGCTGCGGTAGGCAATCCGGGTATTGCAATCGCGCTAGTGGTATGCGTCAACCAGATGGATCATTATCATTTTGGCATGCGTAGGCGACAAAGCGCAGCAAAAGGGGGACTGATGCAAGCGAGCGAGTCCCCGAGCGAGACGTGTCTGTCCCTTTTCTTGCGAAGCGCGCCTTGGATAACAGCCATCAACTCCGAAGCACACGGCTAGAATCGTTCGGGCACGAGCGTCAATTGAATGCGCCCTCATCTGTGCAACGCGCATCATTGCCCGGTACGCGTAGGGGCGTGCCGGGGTCCTCTCCACAACACTGTTGTGGGTGTCTTCAACTACGGAATGCCTGCCCATCGTGAGTCCGGACACCCACAAGCTGCCGCTTGAAGGTGGCACACCTGACAAGACTTGGTGACCACGACGGAC